>JBASAV010000780.1:0-8816 GCA_049650785.1 Lewinella sp.
CCCCTTCATTCAGCAAAGGCTTATAGCCGAAGAGTTGCACGGCGACCTGGAAGCCTTCACCCTGAATATCGATCTGTCGGGCTTTACCCCCCTGACCGAATCCCTGATGAAACAGGGCCTCAGCGGGGCGGAACAGCTCTCGGTCGTACTCAATGAGGTATTCGAGCCCCTAGTGGCGCTGGTCTACGCCTCCGGAGGCTTCATCCCTTACTTTGCGGGCGATGCCTTCACGGCCGTTTTTCCCCTGGCCGCCAACCGAACGCATGCGATGCACCTGCTGCGCACCGCGGAAAAGGCCCGCCAGCTTTTTCAGGAGCGAGGCAGTGAATTCGCCAATTTTAAGATCGGAATTAAAGCCGGCGTGGCCGCGGGTACCGTCAACTACGGCATCGTGGGGGAGGAGCTCCGGGCTTTCTACTTCCGGGGACAGGCCATCGACGCGGCCGCCAAGTGCCAGACCCTGGCCGGCGAGCAGGAGATCGTCATCAACAGTTACGTCCAGAGCCTGATCGAAGGTCGACTGGTCTACACCGAGGAAATCGATGCGGAAGCCTACCGCATCCTCAGCGAGATTCCCACCGGTTCGGAGATTGAAGTTCCCCCACTAGATTTGCCGGAGGTAGATCCCGACATTGCGACCGCTTTTCTCCCTCCGGAGGTGGTCCGCTACGACCAGGCCGGCGAGTTCCGGACCGTCGTTTCCTGCTTTCTCTCCTTCGATGCGGTGCGCACCCACGAGGAACTGGACCGGTTCGCTACCGTAGTCCTTAACCAGGTGAAGGATTTCGGCGGCTATTTCAAAGAGGTAGATTACGGAGATAAGGGGGCCCTGATGGTCATTTTCTTCGGTGCTCCGGTATCCTACGAGAATAACGTGGCCCGCGCCGTAGAATTCGCGCTGGTGGTTCAGCGTGAACTGCAGGTGCTCAGCAAAGGAGAGCGGCAACACTTCCGTTTCCGCATGGGTATGACCGTCGGTACGGCCTTTACCGGTATTGTCGGTGGTGCAGAACGGGCCCAGTATGCCTGCGTGGGCAACCGGGTCAACCTCGCCGCCCGAATCATGGCCGCCGCCGACTGGCAGGATGTACTGGTGGATGAAGAAATAGCCGGGAACGCCCAGTTCCGATTCTTACCCAAGGGCGACATTCAGTACAAAGGCATCATGGACGCGGTGCCCACCTTTGCCCTGGAGGGCCGGGAGCAGAGTCTCGGAAAACCCGACTACGGCGGAAAGCCCATTGGCCGGGAACGCGAGATCAAGTGCATGCTGGAGTTCATCGAACCTCTCAGCGCGGGTGAGCCCGCGGGCATTGCCTATGTCTTTGGCGAAGCGGGTATCGGCAAAAGTCGGTTGACTCACGAAGTACGTCGCCGAATCAACAAAGAATTTTCGACGAATTGGTTACTGGGTAGTTGTGACCAGATTCTTCGTAAGCCCTTCAACCCATTCGTCTATCTGCTGCAACGCATGTTCCGGCAAAGTATGGACCTGTCGACCGAGCAGAACCTGCGCCGCTTCGAATTCCGGCTGAGCCGACTTAGACATGCACTGTTACGGCGAAATCTGCCCGAGGCGGAGGAACTGGCCACGGAACTCGAGCGTACCGAAACGATCATAGCGGCCCAACTCGGCATCGTCGTTCCCGACTCCTTGTATACGCGGCTGGATGCGCAGGGAAGGTACCAGAACACGATCGATGCCATCGTCACGTTGATCATCGCCGAGTGTTCTTTACAGCCGACGGTACTGGAGCTGGAGGACGTTCACTGGATCGACGACGACAGTAAGGCAATCGTAAAAGAACTGCTGCGGCGATGTGGGGATTTGCCGCTGCTGCTGCTGGCTACCGCCCGACCGGACGACGATGGCCACTACCCCCGCCTGGTAGGTGAAAACTTCCGCGGCCGGCACGGCATCAAAGAATTTTCGGTGGAAATCTCCGGCCTCGAACCCGATGCGGTCCGGGAATTTGCCGAAGTGACACTGGGTGGCCCCGTATCCCAGGATACCCTGGATGCCCTCCTGCGCGCCACCAACAGTAATCCATTCTACCTGGAGCAGATCCTGGAATATTTCCGGGAAGGACAGCTGCTCACCGAAAAAGAGGACGGCTTGCTCCACCTGAGTGACGAAACCATTCAGCTCTCCACGAGTATCACCTCCATCCTCACCGCCCGGATAGATCGTCTGTCGGACATGGTCCGGGAAACCGTGAAGGCCGCGGCGGTCATCGGCAGGGAATTCGACGTACCCGTTCTTACCGAGGTGATGCGGTCGGACGCCGGCTTTACCGGCACCGAAAACATGATGCGCGACCTGCAGGAGGAAATTCAGGTAGCCGAACGGGGGCAGATCTGGAGCGCGATGAACGAATTGCGCTACATTTTCAAGCACAGCCTACTCCGCGAGGCCGTTTACGGCATGCAGCTCACCACCCGGCTACAGCAATTGCACCGGCAGATCGCCGCAGCTATCGAAAAGATATACGCCGATAGCATTGAAGAGCGCTACGTGGATCTGGCCTTTCACTACGAGCAGAGCGGAGAGGCCGATAAGACCATCGAGTTTCTCAACAAGGCGGCTAGCTACGCCCGTGCCAACTACCAGAACCAGCAGGCGCTGGATCTTTATCAACGGCTCATTAAAAAGATGAGTCAGCAGCCGCAGGAGGACGTGACGGTCAACATCTACCTGAACCAGGGAAGCGTCTGCGAGATCGTCGGAAAGTGGGAGGAAGCGCAATTAGCCTACGAAGAAGCCCAGCGTATAGCGAAATCCAGTCGGGATGTGATTTTACTCGGCCGGACAAACAACGCCCTCGGCCAGTTACACACCCTCAAAGGCGACTACGAACTCGCCATGGAGTACCTCAAGACGGCAGCCGGCCTCTTCGAATCCGTAGATGATATGTTCGGCATCGCGAAGGCTTACAGCAACATGGGCAACCTCTTTTTCCGTACCAACCACTACGACCGCGCCCTGACGTACTACAAGCGATCCCTGGAAAGCGGACTCAGCCAGGCCGGTACCACGACTTCCGCCAGCACGATAAGTCACCTCGGTCTCACGTACATGAACCTGGGGGAATACGCGGAAGCCATCTCCGTAATCAAGGAACAGATTCCCCGCCACGAGACCAGCCGCGACAGTATGGGGCTGGCGACCCTGCATACCAATCTCGGTATCGTCTACTTTGAAAGCGGTGACTACGATCTTTCGTTAGAACACCACCATAAGGGAATCAAACTGGCGCGGGAACTGGGTAACCGGCGCCTGCAAGCCATCGGAATCGGTAGCCTGGGAAGTATAAACGAACGACAGGGCAACTACGAAGAAGCGCTAAAGCTCTTCGAGCAGGACCTCAAGATGTGTTACGAACTGGGCGATCGCCAGGGCATTGCCGTTACCGAAGGGCTCATCGGCGATATCAATAGCGTACTGGGCAACTTTACCAAGGCGATCAGTCACCTGGATCGTTGCCTATCCATCAGCAGCGATCTGGGCTACCGCAAAGGGGTGGCCAAAGCCGTCAATACCCTGGGCGATATCTACTACCTGCAGGGAGAATATGATTTGTCACTGAAGTACTACAACCAGGCCATCGATATAGCCCGCACCACCAATAATCGGTTGGTGTTAGGCGCGAGTCTCTACGAAAAGGGACAGGTACTATTGGCCGACGATCAGCTTGGAACTCTACGTGAGGTCGAACAGGAAGCTCTCGAAGTAGCCGAAGATCTGGGTAACCCCGATGTACTGTTCGGGGCGAAACTACTGCACGCACGCTGTCTCATGGCCTACGACAAGGACAACTACGAGAAAGCACAGTCCGTTATCGACGATCTGATCACCAGCGAACACCTCACCAAGGACCAGGATGCCGAGGCTCACCTGACCGCCTACCGCATCAGCGGGCAGACGAACGAGGAGGCGCGGGCCCGGGCCCTGATGTTGTACGAAGAATTGTACGCCGATACCCGGAAGTACGTCTACGACTTCTATCTCCGTATGCTTCGAACGGGAGATGAGCGGGAGCTTGATCCCAACAAGCCCTAATTACCGCCGCCCAGGATGAGGGGCAGACCTCCGTTACCCGCATCGCCCACTATCACGACTTTACTGTTCGGTGATTTAGCCAATTCGAGCGTCGCCTCAATACCCTTATCACGCAGAATATTTTCGGATAGGCTGGCCGTCAGGATCCGGTTGGCATCGGCCTTCGCCTGTGCCTCGATCAGGCGGCGTTCGGCCTCTTGCTTCTCCCGCGTCAGGATGTATTCGTACTTGAGGGAGGCCTGTTCGGCTTCGAGTTTTTCCTCGATGGCCGTCCGTACTTTATCCGGAAGCTCGATGTCGCGAATCAGAATAGCGCGCAATTCCACAAAATTCGTCGCCAGCGTATTGGATAGCTCCTCGGTGATCAGGGTTTGCACTTCGTCGCGCTTAGTCGAGTACAGTTCTTCCGGGGTAAACTTGCCGATGACCTGCCGGACACTGGACCGAATTTCGGGACGTACCAAACGCTCCACGTAATCCTTGGCAAAGTTTTCGTGAAGGAGCGGCACCTGACCGTAGTTCGGGCGGATACGCGCCGTGACGTCCAAACGGATATTCAGGCCATTGCTGGACAGCACCTCCATTTGCTCTTCAAGTTGCTGCTCTCGTACCTCATAGACGTACATCGTATTCCAGGGCGCCACTACGTGAAAGCCCGGTGCATAGACCGTTTCCTTCTCTAGCCCATCGAAGGGACGGAAGAGCACTCCACGCTCACCGGACTCGATAGTTACGAAGGTCGCATTGCTCAGGACGATGAGAACAACCAGGGCGAAAAACCCCATAATCCCCCACGTCATTAATTTCTTCTGATCCATTTCTAATTAATTGATTCTCTGACCATTTACCGTAATATGGTCATTATGTCAACACGGTGGACCTGGTTTTAGATGTATCTGCTGGCTGACTCGATCAGCGTTGGGCATTGGACACAAAATAGAGGGCAGCGGCGAAGAAAAGTATGTTCGGCATCCACATTCCAAGCCATACGGGCAGGTCAGCGCTGGAGCTGATGGTAGAGGCAAACCGACTGAGAAACACGAACAGGGCACCCATGAAGATGCCTACCGCCAGCTGCACGCCGATGCCTCCCCGGGTCTTCCGGCCGGCTACGGATAGCCCGATCAGGGTCAGGATAAAAATGGTAAACGGTTCGGCCGATCGCCGGGCCAGCTCGACCTGGTACTTACGGATATTACCCGCCCCCCGCTCCTGCTGGCTACGGAGTTGACGGATCAGTTCCGGGGTGGTCAGGGCGGATTGTTGCTCGCGGTACTCCACGAAGTCGTCCGGTCGCAGGTTCAATACGGTATCCAACGTCATGCGGCTCCCAACCTCGATGGTTTCTTCCAGCCCGTTGAAGGTGCGCGTTTCGTAATTGTCCAGCCGCCAAATATCCGGATCCCCCTCCACGAAGCGGGCGGTACGGGCTTTCGTGAGGCTGACCAACTCATTGTCTATGATGTGCTCGATACGGAAGTTTCGCGCCGCGCTGTCCTTCTTGTTATAGTGGGTCATATAGACCTTAGTGTCCGGTGCCACGAAGAAGTGGACATTGGTGGTCTTACCCTCGTCGCGGCCCCGGTTGAAGTATACCCGCTCCAATTCCGCCCGGTGGGAGTTGGCCCACGGAACGACAAAATGAACGCCCGCCAGGTAAAGCACGAACAGAAAACCGGAGGAGATGAGGTACGGCCGCATCAGTCGCCAGAAGCTCACCCCGGCGTTGAGGATACTGATGATCTCCGAGTTATCCGCCATGCGCCCCGTAAAGAAGATGACGGCGATCAGCGTCAGCATTGGCCATAAAAACCCCAGAATGAAAAGCAGAAAGGTCGGAAAGTACTCGAACAGGATGATCTGCTTCGTAATGTCCGACTCGATGAACCGCTCGATCTTTTCGCTGAAGTCTACGATCATACTGACCATCGAGAAGATGAGCACTACGAAGAAGAAGGTGCGCAGGAACTTGCCGATGATGTACCAGTCTAGTTTCTTCATGCTTGGCCTTGCGGCCGCTTGATTCTGGGTTTTTGGTTGTCGGTTTTAGCCCTGAGATAGGAGTCTTTTTACCGTGTCGGCTACCTGTTTGCCGTCGGCGCGGCCGGCTACGCGGGCGTTTGCCTGCCCCATCACCCGACCCATATCGCGCATGGACGTAGCCCCGGTTTCGGCGATCACCTCCTTAACGATACCTTCCAGTTTTTCGTCTGAGAGTTGCTCGGGGAGGTAGCGGCTGATCACCTCTACCTCTTCGCGCTCGGGAGCGGCCAGATCTTCGCGGCCCTGCTCTTCATAAATGGTGATGCTTTCCTGCCGGCTCTTCACCAACTTCTGGAGGAGGGCGATCTCACCGGCCTCATCGAGTTGCGTACCGCTGCCGTCGGTTTTCTGAAGCAGAATGGCATTCTTAATGGCGCGGATCCCGCGCAGGGCGGCCTGGTCCTTGGCGCGCATGGCATCTTTCAGGTCGGGGGTAATGCGCTCTTGTAAAGACATGGAGTAGATGTTAGACGGACCTGCGGTCCGGGTTAGACACGGCTTGGCCGCGGTAAGAGAATCCGGTCGCTTCGCTTGCGGATCGGTAGACGGGCTTGTCGCCCTGGGTATGAGGTAACGCCTCGATGTAGCGGTTTGGTTGCGCCATGTTTATTCCTGCGCGCCGGCGCCCTACTTATGTCGTTCGCGCAGCACCTCCCGTACTTCCTCCAGCGTGTAGCCCTTTGCGGCCAGGAGCACGAGATAGTGGTACATGAGATCGGCGGCTTCGTTGAGGAATAGGTTTTTGTCATCATCCTTCGCTTCGATGACCAGTTCGACGGCCTCTTCGCCCACCTTCTGTGCTACTTTGTTGATACCCCGCTGCAGGAGCGACGTGGTATAGCTTCCCTCGCTCGGATTATCGCGCCGATCCTGGATCGTTCGCTCCAGGTGATCGAGAAATTCGCCTTCGTTGTGATGATCCCAGCAGGTATCGGCGCCGGTGTGGCAAACGGGGCCAGTGGGGTTGGCCTGTATTAGCAAAGAGTCCCGGTCGCAGTCGGCGTCGATGCGGACGAGGGTGAGGAAATTACCGGAGGTCTCCCCCTTCGTCCACAGTCGCTGCTTACTCCGGCTATAGAAGGTAACCTTCCCGGATTCTAGCGTATGCTGGAGTGATTCGGCGTTCATGTAGCCCTGCATGAGCACTACCCGCGTAGTGTTATCCTGCACTATGGCTGGAAGCAGCCCGTTACTTTCCGGGAATCTCAATTCTACGATATTATCCTTTTCTACTTTCATATCACCTTATCAATACAGAATTAAACCCCTTTTCTGATGTACGAATCTTCTCCTACACTAGACGATAACTACGGCAACGGAACGAGCCTCAGCAGCAACGACACCGCAAACCTACGGAAAGCCGGTAAGTGGGCCCGGTTTATCGCCATTTTTAGCATGGTGGCCCTGGGCCTGGTCCTGCTGGGCATGATTATCGGCGGCTCCTCCATGCTGGTTGCCATGGGCATTGGCGATGGCGGCGGCGCGGGGGTCATCGGCGTACTGGTCCTCTATGGCGTATTCATCCTTTTTGCACTGTACATGACCTTCCTGCAGTACAAATTCGGTAGTCGGGCCATGCAGGCGGTTGACACCCAGGATAGCGCGGCTATGTCAGAGAGCATAGGTGCTCTGAGCCGCTACTATAAAATTTACGGAGTCATCATGCTCGTCTACCTGGCACTGATGGCTATCGGTATCATTTTTGCCATCATCGGCGGCGCCTTCGCGGCTTTTGGCTAAGCGGTAAAAAGAACGGCATGGGGGGAAGGTTGCCCGAAGAAAGTCTTACCTTTTCATTGACAACCAGCACCTTCCCCCATGTACGATACCACCGAACCCCTCGACGACCGCTACGGAAGCGGAGCCTCCCTCCCCCCGGAAGGAAGTCAGAACCTCCGGAAAGCCGGTAAGTGGGGGCGCTTTCTCGGCATCGTATCCATGGTCGGGATAGGATTAGGTATCGTGTTCATCTTCCTTTTCGGAAGCACGGCGATGGCTATGAGCGGAATGGGTGGTGAAACCGGCAACCCCTTTGCTTCCGTCATGTTACCGATCATCCTGTTCTACGGCTTTTTCTTCGCGATCATGCTGTACCTGTCCTATTTGCTGTACAGCTTCGGTTCGAAGGCGATGGTTGCCGTCGATCAGGGAGACGATTTGGCCATGGTCTCTTCCTTCGGTTCTCTGGGCCGGCTATTCAAAATTCTGGGCATCCTGACCATTATTCAATTGGCGTTTATGGCCATTTCGGTCGCCCTATTCCTCTTTTCCGGAGCGGCTGCCCTGCTCGGTTGATTAAATCGGTCGCACGGCAACTCCCTCCCCGGCGAGATATGCTTTCAAATCGGCGATCTCCACCTCCCCAAAGTGGAAGATGCTGGCGGCCAGTCCGGCGTCGGCCTTGCCCCTGGTAAATACCTCGGCAAAGTGCTCCTTGTTGCCCGCTCCGCCGCTGGCGATGATCGGGATGCTCAGGCGGTCACTCATCTCCGCGAGCGCTTCGTTGGCAAAACCGGCCTTCGTACCGTCGTGGTCCATACTGGTGAAGAGGATCTCGCCGGCACCGCGCTCCTGGGCTTCGGTTACCCAGTCGAATAACTTGTGCTCGGTCTGGATGCGTCCGCCGTTCAGGTGGACGTACCATTCACCCGCCTCCGCGACGAAGCGTGCATCGACGGCCACTACGACGAACTGTTTGCCGAAGGCGTAGGCG
>JBASAV010000781.1:0-4230 GCA_049650785.1 Lewinella sp.
ACCAAGTAGGGCCGGAGCACGCTGATCAATTGGACACAACGAAGTTAAAGGACCAGCTAGCACTGGGCGGACGACTGGTGACCCTACAGATGGATCACCTCATCGTAAGCCGCCGCCGTAGCTTCCATGACGGCCTCACTCATGGTTGGATGCGGGTGGACGGTTTTGATGATCTCGTGCCCGGTCGTTTCCAGGTTGCGAGCCGCTACTACCTCGGCAATCATTTCGGTCACGTTCGTACCGATCATGTGGGCGCCGAGCCACTCGCCGTATTTGGCATCGTAAATCACTTTGACGAACCCTTCCTTCGCACCGGCGGCACTGGCCTTTCCGGAAGCGGAGAAGGGAAATTTACCAACACGGATCTCATAACCTTCTTCCCGCGCCTGCGCTTCGGTCATGCCCACGCTGGCAATCTCCGGCGAGCAGTAGGTGCAGCCCGGAATGTTTCCGTAGTCGAGCGGTTTGGGTTTGAGGCCCGCGATGTTTTCCACGCAGATGATTCCCTCCGCGCTAGCGACGTGTGCCAGTGCGGGACCGGGCACTACGTCACCGATGGCATAAATGCCCGGGACGTTCGTCTTGTACATGTCGTTGACCTGAATAATGCCTTTCTCGGTTTCGATACCGAGGTCTTCCAGGCCGATGTTTTCGGTATTCGGCGCAACCCCCGCGGCGGACAGTACGATATCACATTCGATGACCTCTTCCTTGCCGGTCTTGCGGTTCTTCGCGGTCACCTTCAGCACCTCACCGCTGGTATCGACTTTCTCCACGCTGGTATTTGCCAGTGTTTTGATGCCTTTTTTCTTGTAGATTTTGGTGAGCTCCTTAGAGATATCGGGGTCCTCGCGGGGGACCAGGCCCTGCTCCATGTATTCCACGATAGTCACTTCGGTTCCGATGCTGCTGTAGAAGTAGGCAAACTCGACGCCGATAGCGCCAGCCCCTACAACCACCATCCGCTTGGGTTGCTTCTCCAGCGTCATGGCCTTTCGGTAACCGATGACCTTTTCCCCGTCGATGGGTAAATTAGGCAGCGCGCGGGCGCGGGCACCCGTGGCGACGATGATGTGCTCGGCGTCGTGGGTGGTGGCCTTCCCGTTTTCGTCCGTCACTTCCACCTTCTTGCCGCGGATGAGCTTGCCGTTACCGGTCAGGACGTCAATCTTATTTTTCCGGAACAGGAAATTGATACCTTTACTCATGCCATCGGCAACTCCACGGCTCCGACCGATCATCTTGTCAAAGTCGGCCTTGGCCTCGCCCACCTCGATGCCGTAATCGGCGGCGTGGCTGATGTACTCAAAAACCTGGGCGCTCTTCAGTAGCGCCTTGGTGGGAATACAGCCCCAATTCAGACAGATGCCGCCGAGGCTTTCGCGCTCCACGACCGCAACTTTCATGCCCAGTTGGGCGGCTCTGATTGCGGCGACGTATCCGCCGGGTCCGCTTCCGACAACGATTAGATCGTAAGCCATAATGCTATTCTATTTTTTACCGGGTTCCGCGGGGGCGGAACCACAGGGGTGGTTTGGGCGGGCGAAGATAGGGTTCCGCAGAATTTATCCCCTTCGATAGACCTTCATCGGAGAAAAAGCCAGCGCTACATTGAACGTCCAACCCCCTTATCGTTTCTATCCCTTTACGACCATCTAACACATCAAACCAATAAACCCCCTTCAAGACTATGCAGAACCGGACCGTAATTGACCACGTCACGCCCCAGGTAAACAACGGAAGATTTCCCATCAAGAAAGTTGTCGGTGAATACGTGAAGGTATCCGCAAAGATTTTCGGCGACAGCCACGATTATATACGCGCCCTCGTCGAATACCGCAAGTCGGGCAGCGATGCCTGGCAGTACGTGGAAATGGAGGAAGACAAGAACGACCTCTGGGAAGGCAGTTTTAAAGTCAGCGAACAGGGCTTCTACGATTACCGGCTGGTGGCGTGGATCGATCACCTTAAAACGTGGCATAGCGGTTTCAAAAAGAAGGAAGCCGATGGTCAGGACATGGGTGTCGAGCTCCAAATCGGTGCCAATTTTCTCAGTGAAAAAGCGGACAAGCTCGACGGTGACGACAAGCACCGGGTCACCGAAGCCATCCAGCGACTGGGTGGGGATGACCAGCGGGAATCGGTGGCCTACGTACTCGGCGACGATTTTGCTGACCTTCTCCAGCACTATCCACTCCGTCAGCTGAATACCGTTTACGATCCGGGGCTGCAAGTGAAGGTCGGACGCAAGAAAGAGCGCTTTAGCAGCTGGTATGAGCTCTTCCCGCGCTCCACTTCGCCGGATATCAATCGCGCCGGCACCTTTAAGGACGTGGAAGCGCTCTTGCCCCGCATTGAGGAATTCGGATTTGACGTGCTGTACATGCCGCCCGTGCATCCGGTGGGCTACCGCAACCGGAAAGGACGCAATAACGCCACCAACGCTATGGAAGGAGAGCCCGGTAGTCCATGGGCCATTGGTTCCCACGAAGGGGGCCATAAGGCCATCCTCCCGGAGTTAGGCAATATCGACGATTACAAGCACCTGCTTCAGCGGTGCAATGAATTTGGCATGGAGGTAGCACTCGACCTGGCCTTCCAGTGTGCTCCGGACCATCCCTACATCGAGCAGCATCCGGAATGGTTCATCTGGCGCCCCGATGGGACCATCGCTTACGCCGAAAACCCGCCGAAGAAGTACCAGGACATCGTTCCCATTAACTTTGAAAGCGACGACTGGAAGGCCCTCTGGAAAGAGCTACTGGAGGTGACCCTCTACTGGTGTGAAGCAGGCGTGCGCATATTCCGTGTGGACAATCCGCATACGAAGCCCTACCGCTTTTGGGAATTCATCATCAAGGAAGTCAATGCTGCCTACCCCGACGTAATCTTCCTGGCCGAAGCCTTCACTCGCCCGGCCATCATGGCAGAACTCGCCAAACGTGGCTTCCAGCAGAGCTATACCTACTTCACCTGGCGCAACAGCGCGGCAGAGATGCGGGAATACCTCGAAGAGCTAACCACCACGGAGCTTAAGGACTACATGCAGCCCAACTTCTGGCCCAATACGCCCGACATTCTGGCCTACGAAATGATGGGGGCCAATGAGAATCAATTCGTAAAGCGCTTGTTGCTGGCGGCCACCCTGTCCAGTAGCTACGGTCTCTACGGTCCCAGCTACGAACTGATGGAAAACCGGGGCAACACCAACGGCAAGGAGGAATACTACGACAGCGAGAAGTACATGGCCCGCCATTACGACTGGTCGTACCGCAACCGGATCACGGAAACCTACAAGAAGATCAACCGGATTCGGAAGGAACACGCGGCGCTGCAGCAGACGAATAACATCGTCTTCACGGATTCCAATAACCCGAACCTGCTGAGCTACGTCAAGTACAGCGACGACCGGAGCAGCATTATCTGGACCATCGTCAACTTCGACCAGCACAACCCCCAGGTCGGTTACTGCGGTGTTCCGCAGGATATCCTTGGCACCAACAGCTTCCAGGTTACCGACCTGCTTACGGGTGAGACTTTCTGGTGGAACACCGAAGCTAACTACGTACGACTGGATCCGGGGTACTGGCCGGCTCACGTACTGCGGGTAGACCTGTAGTTACCCTCGGACGAATAGATACTGCGTGCTTCCGCCGGTCGTACTGGCGTTCCCCTCACTCGGTAAAACCATGGCCTCCACGTAGCGCCAACCATTCGCAATCAGATAATTGACCGCGTGCATCACGCTGTTGAATTTGATGCGATCGTTGGTGCCTGGATCGTTCACTTCCATGCGTTGCCGCGAGGCACCGCCGATGCTCTGTCCGTAGTCGATAAAGATGGTCACCTTGCTCGACAGGAAGCGTTCCTGGGCGATCATCCGGATCATTTGTACCTCCTGTAAATTGTTGATGTTGACGCCTTCAACAACCACCTGAGCGAACGACGCGGTGGAAGCCGTGATCATCAGGACGGCGGCGAGAAATAGCTTTTTCATGAATGTCTGTATTTACCGTTATAACCAACCCGTGTGACTATTAGCGTAAGGGTAGCCCCAAGTATAGGTTTTCCTTAACGAAATAGTCACGTCCCCACGACGTTTATCCCCCGATGCTGTACTTGATCCTATCTCTTTCTCTACTCGCCCCGCCCGACAGTCCGGTGGAATGGCTTCAACCTTTGACGGTCACCATCGAGGATACCTTTCAGGACGAGGCGGTCACGTATACC
>JBASAV010000782.1:0-3359 GCA_049650785.1 Lewinella sp.
CATATCGGCTGCCCTGGTGGGAGCGACCATATCACCGACGGTAGCGTAGAGCGCTCCTCCGGTATTAGCCGAGAGATTGTCGAAGGTAGAATTGATGATGCGCGGGCGGAAGCTGTTTATGAAGAGCAAGGCGGTTCCGGAAGAATTTGCCCCTCCCTGCATATCCGAAAAGCTACAGTTATCTACCAAAAGGTTGTTCGCCTGGTTGACCTCAATGAAGCCGGAGGGGGAGGTGGTACCCGCAGTCCCCGTAAAGGTGCTGTTCAGGAAGCTGATCGAGTC
The DNA here is from genome assembly GCA_049650785.1 of Lewinella sp. Lineage (GTDB taxonomy): Bacteria > Bacteroidota > Bacteroidia > Chitinophagales > Saprospiraceae > Neolewinella. The sequence continues at coordinate 283 of JBASAV010000782.1, forward strand.
GGTGACCCGCACGTAGTGCGCGCCCGCCAGGTCAATGAAGTTGCCCTCGCTGGTGATTCCGTCGAAGGTAGACCCGATGGCGGTGGCAAAAAGATGGGCCGTAGCCGCTCCGAAGGGCGCGCGGTTATCGGTAAAAATGGTCCGGCTGATGGCCGTCTTCGCTTCCGAATAGATACCTCCGCCGGCGTAGGGGATCAGGGTCGTATCGCCGGGGAAATCCGCGGCGATGACACCGTTGCTGATCGTAACGCCATCGATGGTAACGGTGAACTGACTGGTAGCGGCCGTATCGATTATAATGAGCACGCGGTTATTATCGACGGCCAGCAGGCTGTCGTAGCTGCCGACTACATCATTACCGTCCACGTCGCCGCTGAGCACGACGATATTCGTAGCGGGATCCGCCGCGGTAGCCTCCGTTTCGGTACCGGCGAACCCGCCGTACAGCCCCAGTTCCCGGTCGATGAAGAAGGCTGAGCTGTCCGGCGTAACGTACGTTCCGGCGGCAATCCAGAGATCACTCCCCGCGTCGGCACTGTCGAGCGCCATCGTCAGGTCCGAGTACGCGTCGGCCCACGTAGTTCCGTCGTTGCCTCCGGTGGCATCGGCGTCCACGTACACTACTTGTGCTTGTGCTGCAAAGGCCATAAATAGAAGGCCGAACGATAGTAAAATTTTTGGCATAGCGGATTTTTGATTGGTCGGGAAGGCCCCGGAACAGGTCGATCGGACGGATCGAATCATCGGGTCAATATTACACTTACCCTACAAGAAAAAGAAACTTTTCCCGCGGAGCGCGCCGGTCAGACAAATTAAGGACGGTGATTAACCCGGGGTCCTGACGGCCAAACTGGCCGCCGGGCGTATCTTGGATTGAACCGAATATAGCCAGATGCCCAATAAGTTACTGTTGTTCCTTCTACTGGTCGTGACTACGTACACCGCCTCCGCCCAGGACGCCTTCGATCTGATCATCCGCAACGGGTTGCTTTACGATGGATCGGGCGCGGCACCGGTACGTGCCGACGTAGGAATACGGGGCGATTCCATCGCCGCCGTAGGCACTGATCTGGGTATGGCCACCCGGACTATCGATGCCGGGGGCATGGCCGTAGCCCCCGGATTCATCAATATGCTCAGTTGGGCCAATCAGGCACTGCTAGTGGATGGTCGGGCGCAGAGCGATCTGCGGCAGGGCGTCACCCTGGAAGTGATGGGAGAAGGGAGTTCCATGGGACCGCTCAATGAGCGCATGAAACGGGAGATGCAGGAAGATCAACAGGAGCTTCGCTACGACGTGACCTGGACGACGCTCGGTGAATACCTCCAACACCTGGAAGATGAGGGCGTGAGCGTGAACGTGGCCTCCTTCGTCGGAAACAGTACCCTACGCAACCACGTGATCGGGTACGACGCCCGCAAAGCCAGGCCGGAGGAACTGGAGGAAATGCAGCGCCTGCTGGCTGAGGCCATGGAAGAAGGGGCAATGGGGGTTTCCTCCTCCTTACTCTATTCTCCCAGCATGCACGCCGATACCGACGAACTAACGGCACTAGCCCGCGTGGCCGCCGAATCCGGGGGCATGTATATATCCCACATCCGCAACGAGGGAGACGACCTATACGCGGCCATTGAAGAATTAATGACCATTAGCCGGGAATCGGGAGCCCGCGCGGAGATCTACCACCTAAAGGCCAGCGGAGAGCAGAACTGGGAAAAGATGGACAGCGTGATTCGCTGGATCGACCGGGTACGCGAAGAAGGTCTTCCCATCACGGCGGATATGTATACTTACAACGCCAGTTCGACGGGCCTACACGTCCAGTTGCCAAATTGGGTGCGCAAAGAAGGCGTAGATATCATGCTCGACAGCCTGCAAGATCCCGACGTAAGGGCGCGGGCGGTCAAAGAGATCGTCTTCCGCAATCCGCCCGAAAGTATTCTTTTCGTCGGCCTCAAAAACCCGGAGCTACGGAAATACACCGGCATGCGGCTGGATGAAATAGCGGCCGAGCGTGGAGTATCTGCGGAGCAGGCCGTCGTCGATTTGATCCATGAGGACGACAGCCGGATTCAGGTGGTCTATTTTTCCATGTCCGAAGAAAACATCAACATGAAAATCCAGCAGCCCTGGATGAGCTTCTGCTCTGACGCCGGTGCTTACACCAGCGAGGGGGTTTTCGTGGAACGGAGCACCCACCCCCGGGCTTACGGATCCTTCATCCGGGTGCTGGGTCACTTCAGTCGCGACCTCGGGCTTTTTCCCCTGGAGGAAGGTATTCGCCGGCTAACGTCACTACCCGCCGAAAATCTTCGCTTAAAGCGGAGAGGACAACTGAAGCCCGGTTACTACGCCGATGTCGTCATCTTCGATCCGGCCACGGTTGATGACCCGGCTACATTCGCTGAACCCCACCAGTACGCCACCGGGATACGCGATGTTATCGTTAATGGCTGCATATCCCTGGATAACGGGGAGGCCACCGGCAATCCCTGCGGACGGGTCGTGCGGGGGCCGGGCTATAGGGATAAATAAAAAAAGAGCCCGCTTGAACGCCGACGGTAACCGTAATCGGTACACCGGTCGACGCCCAAACGGGCTCTTCTGTCTTTGGGAAATAGCTACTTACGGAATCGGTCCGGAAGCCATTCCGCCAGGCGATCAGTTCACCACAAATCGCTTGAGGTACATCATCCCCGAATCGGTTTCCAATTCGACCATATAGGCTCCGGCCTGCAATCCGCTGACATCCAGCTCGACCTTATTCGCGGCGTACGCACGTGTCAGCAACCGGTTGCCCGTATAGCCGTACAGCGTCAGGCGGGTGATACGGGTATCGGCATTTTGCATTTCCAGATTCACTATTCCGGAAGCCGGTACGGGATACACGTTGACCGCATTCTCCATACCGTAAGGAGCATTGGTCTTATTCAGCATATCACACGATAACGCTTCCACGGGCGAATCACCGAAGGCCAGTATCTCCATGTAATCAATGTTACCGAGTCCACTGCCCGATATAGCGGTGAGTTTCACCTCGTAATTACCCTCCGGTAAGGTCAGAATATCGGAGGAC
>JBASAV010000783.1:0-3459 GCA_049650785.1 Lewinella sp.
CGCTGATAGACGTCGATGTAATTGTCGACCATTTGGTCGACACTGAATCGGTCGCTGGCTATCTCAGCCACTTCCCAACGGTTGAGGTCGCCGCACGCCGAAACAAGATCAGCCGCCTCTTCCACCGAATCGGTGAGAAATCCGGTTTTACCGTGCTCGATCAGTTCCGGCATACTTCCCCGATTGAAGGCTATAACTGGCGTGCCGGTGACCATGCTCTCCGCTACGCTCAGACCGAACGGCTCGTCAAAACTGATTGGGTGCAGTAAGGCGCAGGCACCGCCGAGAATACGATCTCGCTCTTGCGGCCCGACGTTGCCGAGGTAGCGAACGCGCTCACCGTCCACGTGTGGTTCTACCTTTTCCCGGTAGTAATCTCTGTCCTGGATCAGACCGGCGATCCATAACGGCTTTTTAGCCCGGTGGGCGATGGCGATGGCCTCGGCGGCTCCCTTTTCCGGGTGAATGCGTCCGAAGTAAAGCAGGTATTCCCCCTGCTCGGTCACGCGGGTGAATTGGTCGGTATCGACCCCGTTGTATACGGTAGCGATATAGTCCAGCTTCTGGTGGCGATCCGCGTCGCTAATGGATACGTAGTCCGTAGAATCGTTATATCGCTCGTAAACCGGTACGATTTGCTCGCTACTGAAGCCGTGAATGGTCGTGACCATGGGCGTATCCAGCAGAGGGGTGTACCCCAAAGGCATGAAATCAAAATGATTGTGAACGATGTCGAATGTGTTGGCAACTCCCATAACTTGACTTATGTGGAGGTACTCCAGGACTTTGGGGTCCTGACCCTCCCGTTCAGCGTAGCCTGCCGCCGTCGTGGCCACTAATTTTCCGGCGGTACGGCTGGTTGCGGTAGCAAACAGCGTAACATCTATTCCCCGGCGCACGAGCCCCTCCGTAAGGTGGCTCGTTACTTGTTCCCACGGTCCGTAGGCGGCCGGAGGAGTAGCCCACGCAATGGGTGCCAACATGGCTACCCTCACTCCGTGGTAATTTTCTTCACCTCTTCAGCGAGGCTGGTTAACTGATCCGGCAGCGCGAATCCGTTAAGCATATCTTGGAGGGCACGTTCATCGTCATCCACCGTTTCGGAACACGGACTACCAGATTGGTTGCGGCAATAATTTTCCATCTCAACCCGACTGATCAGGTACGAAAGCAGGCTTTCGGCCCCTTGGTTATGGTTGACCCCTTGTTCCATCAGCCCGTCGTAGCAGCCTCCCGATTCCGGGATGTACATCGGCGCTTTCATTTCGTTTTGTCCCGTGAACCAGGAGAAGGCTATTCCGAGGTTATCACAGTGCGTCCGCATTTCCTGGTGACGACAGGCTTCACTAAGGAGCAGAACCATACCCATCGCATCGACGGGCTGCTGATCGTAGTGGGGCCGCTGACAGTCCTGCAGGAAAGGTTCGTGACAACCGATGGGACATAAGAGACCGTCGATAATGGTTTGGGAAACCAGAAAATTAGTGGACTCGACGGCCACGTCGCGCAGGCTTTCCTTATTGAGGTGCCGAAGGGAACGGAATAGGGCCAGTGGAATGATGCCGTTACTGTAAGTCAAATACTTCTCGAACCAGTGCCAGTCGGTTTTCCGCGAGTCCTGGTAATGGTCTTGCAAGCGGTTACAACTGCGATCCAGTAAATTCAGCATGGCCTCATCGCCCGGCTTGTGATCAAGGAAGTAAGACAGGGCCAGCACGCCGTAGGCCACCGTACGGGGGCTACGCATATTATCCAGGTGACCGATAGCCCGGATAAACATTTCTTCGAGCAGGGAGCGGTGGTCGGGACGGGGGGGATGCGCGTAGCAGTAAGCTATACCCCAAAGCGCGCGGCCGTAACTATCCTCGGAGCCGACTGCTTCCAGGAAGTTTCGGTTATAGCCCATGAAGTTGCGAAACGTGCCGTCCTCGTTTTGGGCGTGGTAGAGAAAACTGATGTAGGTGTCCGCCAAACGCTGTAGTAATTCTCCGTCACCAACCTTGTGATTCAGCATCATGCCGGCTAGTAGCAGCGCGCGGCCGTTATCGTCTACACAGTAACCTTCGTGGCGATTCGGCGTGGCGTATTTGGCATGTTGAATGATCCCGCAGTCGTCGGTAAGCCGGCGAAGATGATCCAGTTTAAGGCGGGGAAGGGAAATGCTGACGTCCGTGCGTTGGCAGTAGCGAGCGTAAGCAGCGCGGGACTGGCCGAACACGCGTAGGTACTGCTTACCTATTCGGGGCCACAGCAGGTGCTCACCGTAGGCGGCGGCACTGTCTCGCATAGCCTGCATTGCCCCGGGATTATCGAACAGTTCCAGTATCTGTTGGGATAGTTGGGTACTATCGTTGAAGGGGAACAACTTGCCACGCCCATCCTGCAACAGTTCGGTGGCGTGCCAGAAGGGGGTACTGACGATGGCCGCACCAGCTCCGACGGCGTAAGCCAGTGTACCGCTAGTGATCTGAGCCACGTTCGGATAGGGAACGACGTAAATATCGGCGGCCCGCAAACAATCAAACAATTCCTGCTCGTCGGCAAATTTGCTGATCATCTTCAAGTTGTCCCCGACACCGAGCTCCGCTGCCAGGGCGAGTAGGTAGTTACGGTATTCCTCCCCGTTTTCTCTAAGTACGTGAGGATGGGTCTTACCCAGTACTACGTAGAGGGTGTTCGGATATTGGTTTACGATTGCCGGGAGTGCACGGATGGAAGTTTCAATACCCTTGCCCCGTCCCAGCAGACCGAAAGTAAAGAGCACCCGACGATCGCTCCACCCCAGCCGCTCGCGTATTTCTTCGGTAGGTGCCGATTCGATGACCGGTACACCATGCTCGATCACACTGATCTTGTCTGCATCCACGCGGAAAATGTCCTGCAGCAGATTGCTGGCCAGTTCCGTCATAACAACCACCCCCTGGGCCCGTCGGGCAATACGGCTCAGCACATTGCGCTGGCCGTAGCTGGGTTCCTTCAAAACCGTGTGGTAGGTAACGATGAGGGGAATCCGCAGCCGGTCAAGTAAGTGCAGCACGTAAGCGCCGTCATCACCACCGAAAATGCCGTACTCGTGCTGTAGCAGCAGCAGATCGAAATTATTATCGTTCAGATAATCCGCCGTGTCGCGGTAGTCCCGGATGACCTGAGGGCGAATCGTACGACTAACCTCAAGGGGATAGTCATGCTCGTCCTGGGGATCTTCCATGGCAATGATCTCCGCATACTCGTGTACCTCCTCCGCTTTCAGGTTACTGAGAATAGCAAGGGCTAAGCTGTGGGTAAACGTACCTATACCACAGGCCTTGGGGGGGTAATTTCCGAGAAAGGCGATCTTCATTTGCGGGGGAAGGTGTTGTAAGTGTTTGGAAGGCAGTTCTGATAATTTAAACTTGATTTTAAGAAGCTTAGTTCGACAATTTGCGTATGGAGCACCGGTCAAAATGTGCACCTAATACT
>JBASAV010000784.1:0-2006 GCA_049650785.1 Lewinella sp.
GGACGGCATACCGGTCCGGGTCGCTTTCAATGATCACGTCATCGATCAATCCGGATAGCGATTGCGCCTCCACCGTAGCACTATCGGGGGCTTGGATAGTTACCGGAATGCTGTAAGCAGTGAGGTCGAGCGCACTGTAACCGGCCCGACGATCTTCCCCGCAAGCGGAGAGCAAGAACAATAAAAGTAAGGAATAGCAGATTAAACGCATACCAGGTGTTTAGCCCGCAAAGATACCCCGCCCACCCGGATGGGGAGAAACATAACTTCCGGCGCGGCGGCTGTTAATTTTTTTACATTTGTGCCCGCCTCTCTGACATATCCCTCCGTCGGCTTTCGTTAAGCAGGCGCAAAAGCTACCGCATGTTTCTTTCTAACTTCCTTCTTCTCCTCCAAGCCCAGGGCGACCTGAACCTCGATCCGGTAGAACCCGCCATCAAAAGCGAGAGCCTGATGGATGTCCTGCTCGAATCAGGTCTGCTGACCCTGATTATCGTGGGTATCCTCCTGCTGCTCTTCGTCATCGCCCTCTACATCTTCTCGGAGCGGTACATCACGATCAAAGCTGCCGGTTCGGACGACGAAGGGTTCATGGAGCGTATTCGTCGGGAAATCTCAACCGGTAATATGGCGAACGCCCGCGCGCTCTGCACCACGACGGACAGCCCCGTAGCGCGAATGGTCGACAAAGGACTACAACGCATCGGTCGACCCCTGCGGGATATTGACGCGGCCGTGGAGAACGTCGGCAACCTGGAGGTATTCCGGCTGGAGCGTGGCCTCAGCACTCTCGCCAGTATTGCGGGGGCCGCTCCGATGATCGGCTTTTTCGGTACGGTCACCGGTATGATCAACGCCTTTTATGAGATGTCCAATGCCCAGAATATTACCCCGGACGTACTGGCCGGTGGTATCTATTCGGCCTTGCTGACCACGGCAGCCGGTCTGTTCATCGGCATTCTGGCCTTTGTCGGGTACAACCTGCTGGTCGCGCAGGTGGAGCGGGTCGTTTATAAAATGGAACGCTCGACCACCGAATTCATGGACTTGCTTCAGGAGCCCGGGTAACCGTTCCTATGGCATCCCAGGCGGGTAGTACAACGAAATAATATGGGCCTCAAACGATCGAACCGGGCAAACGCTCAATTTAATATGTCCTCTCTGACGGACATCATCTTCCTGTTGCTCATATTCTTCATGCTTACTTCCAATTTCGTCCAAATCCGACCTTTCGATCTGCCGCAGTCGGACAGCCAGACGGTCGCCCCGACCAACATAGTCGTAGAGCTGGAAAGATCGGGTGCCGTGCGAGTCAACAGTATAGAGGTCAGCGAAACGGTCATGCTTCAAGCCCTCGGTGACGCACTGGAGGAAGTCAACGATCAGGCCAACGCGACGGTTACGATCGTAGCCGAAACGGGTGTACCCTTCAGCCGGATCACGCCGGTCATGAACCTGGCGGCGCAGCGCAAGGCCCGGGCCATCATCGCCACCGAACCCCGGCGGGGATAAAGAAACTAATTATGGCGCTCAGAAAAAGATCGAAAGTCAGTGCGGAGTTCAATATGTCTTCGCTGACGGACATCATCTTCCTGCTCTTAATCTTCTTCATGCTTACCTCTACGGTAGTAGCGCCTAATGCATTGAACCTCAAGCTCCCGGGGCGGTCCGATACACCCGCCGGTCCCACCAATGAGCGGCTGGACGAAGTGCGTATCGACGAAGAGGGAAGTTTCTACTTTAACGACCGGCGGATAACGGCGGAAGAACTCGAGCGGACACTATCCGGCAAAGCAAACGCCGGTTACAGCATGTTCATCGCTCCCGATCGCCAGGCCCCGGTAGAAGGTGTCGTCACCATCATGGACATGGCCATGCGCCTGAATATCAACGGGGTGCTGGCCGCCCAGGAACAGTAGCGCAATTTTTGCTTTCCGCCTTAGTGTGATGGAACCCGGAATACAGGGTCCGTACTCACTGTTTCCCCACCAAGGTCCATTGAGTAC
>JBASAV010000785.1:0-8027 GCA_049650785.1 Lewinella sp.
ATTCAGAAAAAAGTCTAATAAGCTAGTCCGACACGGTCAGGACATCCACGCCGAAGTGCCAGTGAAACGTAGTATCGGCCAATGTTCGCATGACCCAACGACAACCTGGCTGCCGCAACTAATCTACCGCTTTCAGCACGTCTTCACAAGACCGTAGCCGCCAAAAAAAACACCCGAAACGTTAATTCCGGGTGGATCATTCAATCCGGCTAGGCCGGTTAGTAAAATATTTGTCTCAAAGTCTCAATTCAATAAATCATCGTATAAAATGTTCTCAAAGGGTATCTGTGCCCCGATGGTCGAAAGCAAAGCATCAAAAGGCATACTGAATATACGCCCAGTGCCTAAGTTTATGCCGTGGTCGACCGGGTGTGTGCTGAACGGGTGGGTGTATGTTCTGAATGGAGGAAGGCCGCTAATTGGCACGCACAACTCGGCCCACTTAACCTGCAAATATTTTGGTGAGTCAAATTCAAATACGCGAGGCCTTAGCTGGCGTAGGAATCGCCCCGGCGACTATCCTGGCTTTACACCCCCTGCCCGGCGAGGTGGATCTCAACTTCCGGCTGGTTACTTCTGATGGTCCGGAATACGTCGTCAAGATCTGCCGGCCCGGCCAGTTCGACCAGTCCCCAATCCTGGAACACCTAACAACACGGCATCTACCCTTCCGTCTGCCACGGCCCGTGCGGTCATGCCGGTTGTCAACGGAAGATGGGGATCGAATCCTTCGACTACACACCTGGGTAATTGGTCAAGTCCTGGCCGATACCAAGCCGCTTACCGACAAGACCCTGCGATCCTGGGGATCCAGCCTCGGTCATCTCCATACCGCCTTGCACGGCTTAGACTATCGGGCGGTTCACCGCACCTACAAGTGGGATCCGGTGGCCGCAGCCACTGCCGTACATCGTCTGACCTATTTACAGGATGGCCAGCGGGAACTGGCCGGGTATTTCTTTGATCGGCTGATCAACCTAAACTTCGGCCACCTGCCCCGTGCGGTCTGTTACAACGATGCCCACGAGCATAATCTACTGGTTGGATCGGAGGGTGAAATTTGCGGGATCATCGATTTTGGTGATGTCGTGCATACCGCGTCGGTAAGCGAGCTTGCCGTTGCCTGTGCTTACGCCGGCATGCTGCTGCCCGATCCGCTGGGAGGTATGCGCGTGGTCGTCGAGGCCTACCAAGCAGTGGTTCCGCTGTCGGAACCCGAAGTGGAAGCCCTGTACGACCTGATTGCCGCGCGCGTACTGCTTACGGTCACCATCGCGGCCGAAAATCATCACCTGGAACCCGAGAACGCTTATCTGTCGGTGTCTGAGCGACCCGCGTGGATATTACTGGAGCGGTGGCGGGAACTGCCCCCCGCACTCGCAACCGCAACGTTTCGCATAGCCTGCGGCTACTCCGCCCATCCCGCGCACGAAACCTTCAGGAAGTGGGCGGCGACGACCCAGTGCCAACCGGTACTGCGTCCACGTTCACCGGTCGTCCCCCTCGACTTGAGCGTGGGAAGTACTCAGCTTGGTGGTAATGCCAACTTTTGGGAGTTACCCCGCTTCGTTACGCGGCTGCGCCGCCATCTCGAAGACGAAGCCGCCGCCATGGCGGTCGGCGGTTATGGGGAGGTACGCCCGATATACACCACGGACGCTTTCCAGGGAACCGGGAATGCCGGACCCCGGTGGCGGAGCGTGCACCTGGGCCTCGACTTCTGGACGCCGGATGCGAATGAACCGGTGCACGCACCGCTGGCGGGAACGGTAGAAAATTGTGGCATCGATCCCACACCGGGGGGCTACGGCGGAACGCTCTTACTTCGCCATACGCCGGCCGCGGGACTCACCTTTTACACGCTGTACGGTCACCTTTCTTACGCTACCATTAAACACTGGGGCGCCGGAGCGCAGGTGGAAGCCGGTCAGGAATTAGGGTACCTTGGAACACCAGGTGTCAACGGAGGCTGGCCGCCACATCTTCACTTTCAGGTTATGCTCGACACCCTGGATATGGGCGTTGACTATCCGGGAGTAGCCTATCCGGAAGAGCGCGCCGTCTGGCTTGGTCTATGCCCGGATCCCCGGCACTTACAACCAGGAGGGCTGCCCGCGGAGACATCCCCTACCCCCTCGGGGCATGATTTACTGGCCGACCGGAAACGTCACCTCGGCTATAGTATGAGTGTGAGTTACCGTGATCCACTGATTATACTCCGGGGCTATCGCCAGTATCTCTACGATCATACGGGACGACGTTACCTCGATACCGTCAACAACGTCGCCCACGTCGGGCACGAGCACCCCGCGGTGGTGGCGGCCGGCCGGCAACAGATGGCCGTGCTGAATACGAATACCCGCTATTTGCACCCCCTCCTGGGTCGGTTCACCGAAGCATTGCTGCGTACCCTGCCCCCCGCCTTATCGGTCGTGCACGTAGTCAATTCCGGTAGTGAGGCAAATGAACTGGCCTTGCGAATGGCCGAAGCCGTCACGGGTAACCGGCAGATAGCCGCTATGGAAATGGGCTACCATGGTAATACCAGCCGCACCGTGGACGTCAGCAGTTACAAGTTTGACCGGGCGGGCGGCGCGGGAAAGCCACCGTCGACCTTTTTGATCGATGTACCGTCGGGAGGCCCCGTAACGCCACCCGATCTACCGGATGGCAGCTGGTCCTTTATCGGAGAGACCATCCTGAGCTGTGCCGGACAGGTTGTCCTGCCACCAGGCTTCCTGGCGGCCGTTTACCAGCGGATTCGTGCCAGCGGCGGGGTTTGTATAGCCGACGAGGTGCAAACCGGGGTCGGTCGACTGGGTACGCATTGGTGGGCCTTTGAAACGCAGAACGTCGTCCCCGATATCGTAACCATTGGTAAACCGATCGGTAACGGCCATCCGCTCGGCGTGGTAGTCTCTACGCCGCGTGTGGCCAGGGCCTTTGCAAATGGCATGGAATACTTCAATACTTTTGGCGGCAACCCGGTAAGCGCGGCTATCGGACTGGCGGTATTGGATGCGGTTGAGCAGGAAGGCCTACGGGAGCATGCCGTTGAAACCGGCACTTACCTAATCCATCGCCTTCAGCAATTGGCATCCGTTCATCCGATTATTTCAGACGTGCGCGGAAGCGGCCTTTTTCTGGGCATGGAATTGCGGGACCAGCGGGGGGTAGCCGCTACTGCGCCCGCCAGCTACCTGAAAAACAGGATGCGCGAGCTCGGCTTCCTGATGAGTACGGATGGTCCGCTGGAGAACGTTATCAAACTCAAACCCCCGATGTGCTTCGACCGGGAAAACGCCGATGTACTGTGCGACTACCTCGATCGGGTGCTGCGCGAAGACGCGATGCGGTACTAATCTGCCTGCGCGCGAAGCATGGACAGTTCTTCCGCCGCCGCCGCCGCTGCTTTCGGGCGACCGGCTTGTTCAAAAGCCCCTTCGATACGTTCTAAGCCACTGCGTAGAGCCCGCTCTCCCCATGGATCGTTGGCCAAGTACTGTCGCAGTTCCTGAAAACAGCTCTGTATTAACTCCGGAGGTGTCCAGGTATTGATGGAAATACGGCGGTTTCCGTCACTTGATTCCAGTGTGTTGAATGGGGGTAGGACGGCCAGATGGGTAAACAACTGAACCAAATAATGCATCGCGGTGAGCGAAGTAGCCTGGTCATTCAGTGCCGGACTGGCCGCCTTGATGGCTACCTCCACCAAATGCCGGAAACCGGTGGCGTAGACATCGTACGGTTCGTTCTCCGATACCTCATAGAGGTTGTTGTAATCGTCACTTGATCCGTTGCTACCTGCTCGGCAACTGAAGATGGGATCTCCGACGTAAACAAAGCCGCCAAGGCGGGCGATCACGGCCGTAACATCATCCCGTTTGAGCAGGCTCTTAGCGTCCACGCCATTTAGATACCCACAACGCCTGGAGCGAACCACGACAGCGTCGTCAGGCCGGTTTTCCGACCACGATAAACGAACGTCCTTGTTCTCGGTGTGGTCCAGCAGGTACTTGGTGTGACAGTAAGATTTGTACAGCAGCACGTTAATGTGAATGCTGCGGGATACCCGGTGGATAAAGTAGATAAACAGGATTAGACTCAAGACGGCAAACAAACCGGAGCTGGCAACGGCCAGGGGCGGCGTCTGGGCTACGTCCGGGGGCTCGGCCACGCCCAGCAGGAGTATCGTGCTGTGAGCGATGGTGCCGGCCCCCAAACCCAGTGTTTCCTGGTGGTAGCGTTCGGACAGCAGGAGGGGCAACAGGCGAGGAGAATACGAACTAATGGAGCGATCCAGTACGTTCATCACCATCGTGTAGGCAAAGATCGTAAGTGTGAATACACCGGTGATGACCGCAGCAAGGGTCGTCCGTATGGTATCGAGATCGGTGATGTTCAGCCTTTTCCAGAACCCTGACAATTCGTATCCATCGGCCGCTATCCACAGCTGGAGAAAAGCAATAGCTACGAACAACAGAAAAATAAGTGCCGGAAGGCTGGCAATTGACCGGAGCAGCGAACGACCACGAATAAAAATTTCGTGCATTGTTGTTTAGCTGGCTACTATACCCTTTTGAGGCAGCATACTGGTCACCTGCATGGCCGGCTCGAAGCCCTCGGCGGCACTTCGCTGGAGGGCGATATAGGTGATCATCAGGCCATAGACGGCTTTACTGCTTACATCCGCTACGGTGAATAACGCCTGGCGGATGACTACCCCACTTGCGCTGGGTGCGAAGTAAGGAACCGCATAAGCCAGCGGGTAAAGCGTCCACGCGAACATCATCAACCAGAACACCTTACGCATTGCTCCCGAGGCAGTTGGTGGCATGACGGTCGCTCCACGGAAAATTCGGGTGCCGACTATCCAGTTCATACCGATGAAGAATACGGTCGATATGGCCCCCCAAATTGTCAATTGCATCAGGTCGGTGGTCTCGTACAACTGACCGACGTAGCCGGTGATGATCATACCCCACGCCAAAAGGATCAACCTTCCGGCGTCGCTGAATAGTTGTTGACCCCGTATGTCGAGGACCAGCAGTAGCTGAATCAGCAAACAGGGGATGGTTACCATCCAGTTCACGTACCGGAAACCGTTTGTGAAGGTCGCTTCAGCCGGCTCATATACGCCGGAGGAGGCGTTAAAGGTGAAGGCGGTTTCCCAGAGCCCGGATTGCCCGTAAAGTATGGTTCCGGCCGAAACCATGACAATACAGCTTAGCGCGGTCGCCGTCCGATAACGGGGAGCGATGAAGCGACTGGTCAGAATGAAAAAAATCAGCGCCGCGAAGTGAGCGCCAACGCCCATACTCAGCAAGTGGTCTACCGCTTCGTACTGGCTCGGGCTATAAGAAAACAGACTTTCAATATTAGTCATGTAAGGGTAAATTTCAGGGCCTAACCAAGGATATGTGAAAATTGTTCCCGGCGCCCGGCAGCAGTTCAGCCGGTTAGCGGGCGAGTAGGCCTGGAAGTCTTGTGTTTGCAGCCCCCCTAACCTTTATTCATTGATTAAGTATCGTGAATGAACATCAGATCAACCTCTATATTTATCTCCCTGCACTCACCACGCAATGTTTTCTCACTATTGGGGAAACTACCACAACCCAATGGGGCGTATATAGCCCTATCATCCTGACTTCTGACCTAACCTGCCCGAATGGGTTTACCGCTACGATTTCTCGGCTATGCTTACCTGTTATTGCTCCTCGCATGTTCCGCGGGTGATGCAGGTGTGGACGGCAGCGAGGCAGGTGTCTACGTTTCCTATTCCGATTCCGCAGGCTACCGCCTGCTCCGTAACGGCGTCCCCTTCAAGATCCGGGGCGCCTCCGGTCATCAGCGTATGGAACTGCTGAAGGAATACGGGGGAAATACCGTACGCGTTTACGATCCCGACAGTCTGGGTGCCGTTTTGGCCAGGGCGGAGCGATTGGATATGGCGGTCATTGCCGATTTGCCGCTGCCGTATTACCACCGGGTTGGCGAACAAGCGGCGGAAGACATCCGCCAGATCACGCCCGAAGTTCTGGACATCGTCGACGCCCACCGTGACCACCCGGCCCTACTGTACTGGATACTGGGGAATGAGCTATTTAACAAGGGGTACAGCGGCGAATACGCCGACGCCTACAATGAATTGGTCTCCGCCATTCGGAACGTGGATCCAATCCATCCGATCTCGTCCACCTTCAACGTGCACCAGTTAGCCTACAGCAAGATTCGCTGGAAACAGCCGGATATCGACTTCGTCAGCTTCAATCTGTTCGGAGGACTTCCGGATCTCACCTCCGATCTGCGCATCATCTGGCCAATCTGGCGCGGCCCCTTCGTGCTTACCGAATGGGGCTACAATGGTCCCTGGGAAGCAAATTTGACCAGATGGGACGTTCCCGTAGAGCCGCCCAACGCCAATAAAGCACAGCAATTGCGGCAGCGGTACGAAGAAACCCTCATCCCTCTACACGACAACGATCGGATGATGGGCGATCTGACCTTCTTCTGGGGGAATAAGTTTGAAACTACCCCGACGTGGTTCAGCTACTTTACCCCGGCAGGACACAGTAGCGAGATGGCCCACACGCTCGGGCAGCTTTGGACGAACCAGCAAGAAGCCTTTCCGGGGCCTTCCGTCGAATATCTATTGGTCAACGGCAATGGCCAAGGATACAACCACCTACTGTCGCCGGGTACGGAGGCTTTGGCGGAGGTCAGGTTCAAGCAGACTCCGGACACCTCAGCAACGGTAGAATGGGAGATCCGCGAGGAAGACTGGCAAAACCGGGGAAGCGCCCAAATCGTCGAAAGTCAGCAAACGGAACAGTTTAGTGAGCAGTCGGCCGACCGGGCGGTGTTCCGGGTCCCGGACGCCACCGGGCCTTACCGGATATACTATCGGGTGAGTACAGCCGCCGGTTACTTTACGGCTGCCAATCTACCCTTCTATGTGGTAAGCCCGGATGATGCTGAATGAACCCATCGTCCGGTCGCCAACCTGGTACGAGCAGCTGGTAATTCGCCTGCTTATTCTGGTCGGCTTGCTGAGTATCGTCAATTTTGGCTACTACTTTTTTCAACCTGAGTTCATCGGTCATCCGGTCCTGTACGGCTTGCTGTGCGCCGTAATGATCTATGGGATTGTCCGCGACCTGTCCCTGTGGTATTACTACCTGCACATTAAGGTTCCGGCCACCCCCGTCGCCAATCGTACATACACCGTAGATGTACTCACCACTTTTTACCCCGGGGAACCCTACGAGATGATCGTCAAGACCCTGCGGGCCATTCAGCAGATTCGGTACCCGCACACGACCTACCTGTGTGATGAGGCGGATGACGATTACCTGAAGGAAGTTTGTCGGGAATTGGGCGTGATTCACGTCACGCGTCAGGTACGCGTCAACGCCAAGGCCGGCAACATCAATAACGCCCTGCAGCAGGCCACCGGTGAGATTTGCCTCATCCTGGATCCGGATCACATTCCGCAGCCCGACTTTTTAGACTATATCGTCCCCCACTTTCAGGATCCCGACATCGGATTCGTGCAGTGTGTACAGGCTTACTATAACAAGTTCGACTCCATCGTAGCCAAAGGTTCAGCGCAGCAGACCTTCCATTTCTACGGCCCGATGATGATGTGTATGAACTCCTACGGAACGGTCAATGCAATCGGTGCCAACTGTACGTTTCGACGGGCGGCCTTAGACAGCATCGGGGGCCATGCACCCGGTCTCGCTGAGGATATGCATACCGCCATGCTGCTGTACCGGGAGGGTTGGAAAGCCGTCTACGTGCCCCGGATCCTGGCCAAAGGTTTGGTTCCCTCTACCCTTACCGCCTATTTTAAGCAACAGATAAAGTGGTCGCGGGGAACGTTCGATCTGCTGGTGAAGGTGTATCCCAAAATATTCTCCAGCATTACCTGGCGTCAACGGCTCCACTACCTGCTTATTCCCATTCATTATCTGGCCGGAATAGCCTATTTCATCGGCTTTTTGATACCGATTCTGAGCTTACTG
>JBASAV010000786.1:0-3387 GCA_049650785.1 Lewinella sp.
AGCCACCCTTCGTGGGAATCGTGCACCGATTAGACCGCGTAACCAGTGGGGCGATAATTTTCGCACGCAGAAAATCCACCCTGGTATTTCTCAACGAAGCCTTTGCTTCCGGGAAAACCAAAAAGACATATAACGCATTGACATCCAGTCCTTTGACCGACGACCAGGGACGTCTTCGTCATTACCTGGGGCGGAGCCCGACCAACAAGCAGGCCGTGACCAGTACCCGCCCCACGCCAGACACGAAGGAGGCTATTCTCGACTACCGGCTTATCCGGTCGGGAGACGGTCTGTTCCAGTATGAGATCACCCTGCTCACCGGCCGCTTCCACCAGATCCGGGCTCAACTCGCCGCGGTAGGTGCCCCCATTTTCGGTGACGTCGCTTATGGGTCATCCCGGATACTCGGCGATCACCAGATTGCCTTACACGCCAGCCAACTCACTTTTCCCGACCACAGTACCGGGGAAACCGTAACGGTGGAGGCCCCCCTCCCCGCTTATTGGCCCGTAATCCAGCCATAGCTACATGTGCACATTCGTTCTTCGTTACCTCCTGCTGCTGCAACTGTTGTTGCTCGCGACCACCGTCCCCGCGCAGCTACCGAATGAGTCGCCCTACTCTCTCTCCCTCAAGCGGGAAGTCGCATGGAGCATCGCGGGCGCTGGTGGTGCCACAGCCGGTTATTTCCTGAATCACGGTTCGGAGAATGTGCTGCTGAGGAGTTTGGACCTTCCGAAGGTCTCCGCTTTTGATCGATATGCCCTACGCCATTATTCGGAGGGCGCCAAAACGGCTTCCGACGTGGTAGCTTACGCTTCCCTCCTGTTGCCGGTAACCCTACTGGCCGATGATCGCGTGGCCGACGATGCGTTCACCCTGGCAGTCATCTTTGGCGAAACCATGCTGATCAATCAGGGGATAACGGATATCGTGAAGGGCTTGACCGACCGTCCGAGACCGTACCTGTACGAGTCAGGACTGCAGGGAGACGAGATTGTGACCCCGTACGATCGAAGTTCTTTCCCGTCCAACCATACGAGCACCATAGCGGCGGCCAGTTTCTTATTCGGGCGGGTATTCGCCGACTACCACCCCGACAGCAAGTTAAAACCGTACGTCTGGATGGCTACGGCTACCCTGCCCGCAGTGGGTGGCTTCTTACGTGTCCGCGCGGGTCAGCATTTCCCCAGTGACGTCGTGGCCGGCTACGCGCTCGGAGCCGTTATCGGATACACGATACCGGCCCTGCACCGGAAAGCGCCCGCCGACCGCAAGTGGACCCTGCTACCGGTTGGAAACGGCATTCGGTTCACCTACCAGGTGCACTGATTGTCCGGGACTGTCGTCTAAATCTTGAACCGAGGTGGCAAAACAACCCTTTGCATAGATCAACGGTCCTTGTATGTGTCAGTATCAGCAACTTCGTTTCCATTTGACCTCCTACCCTGCCCTTATCCGGCAGCTAGGGAAAAAGCTTGTCGCTTACCAGGCGCTTGTCTTGCTGGCAGCCGGCTGTTTGATCAGTAGTTGTGAGTCATCCGAGCCTGTTGCCCCGGTGTCCACCATCGTAAGTCCGGCGTCCTCGCCCAAAGCCTACCGAGAATATGCCGCGGTAGCCCCCTTATTTGAACAGCAAAACGACACGACCTACCTGATCAATTTTTGGGCCACCTGGTGCAAGCCCTGCCTGGAAGAATTACCCCTATTACAGGAGCTTTCCGAGCAGCACTCGGACCAAGCGGTACGCATTGTTCTGGTGAGTCTGGACACGGAACCTTCCGCCATTGAGCGCATCCCCGCCTACCTGGAGCGGCAGGGTATCAATCTATCGACGATCGTATTGACCGACGAGGGAACCGAATGGAAGCAGGGGCTTGACGATAAGTGGGATGGGTCCCTGCCCACGACGCTAATTTACCGTAAGGGCTTGCGGTATGTCTACCGGCGCCCTTTTATGAGCATGCCGGACCTTGCCGGTGCCGTGGCGCCCTTAATTGGCCAATAGCCGACGATCTTTCGTGGCGGGATTTAACCAAGTCGGTAAAATTGCTATTTTGAGACTCAAATATTTGGCATATGCGGCAGCTCTACGTGATAGTCATTTTGCTAATCTGCTCTTCCCTTTCCGCCGAATCGTACCGGGGATTTCTACTGACCAAGGATGGGTTCCAACTTACCGGCTACCTGAACGTCCTGGCTTATGCACCGGGGGGGAACCAGATCACCTTCACCAACGACTTCGGGGATGAATACACCATTCACCCCTTTTTGGTAAGCGGGTTCGGCTTCAATTACGAGGGCGAACCGTTGCGCTTCGTCAGTCGTCGCCACGAGGGCATGTGGTACTTCCTGCAGGAGGATGTCAGCGGGCGGGCGGTTAGCTTATTCCGCCTCCCGCAAGGGGGTAGCCGCTGGATTGACGACCGGATGCTGCGGGTGTTTACCGAACAACCGCCCGAATATTACCTGGAGTACGGACGCGGAGAATTTCTGGCGGTGCCCCGTATCGGGTATAAACGACGGTTACGCGAGTTCTTCCGCCCCACCAGCCCGGGGCTGGCCGGCAAAATCGGTAAGCGGGGCTACCGCTACCGCGATTTGCCTACGATTATCAAAGAATACAACGAGTTGAGCCGGAGAAAGCGGAAGCGCTTGTAAGCGCCCGACGATTTCCATCCAACCCTGGTAGAATTTTGTGCGTTAGCTATGCACCGGTTATGGACCTTACCGGAAATTCTTTGCTGCCTCACATGCTTAAAAAAGATCTCGCCGGCTTTTTTGCCTTCTTCCTTGGCGTCTTCGGGGTGCACCGATTCTATCTCGGGCAGTGGTGGCGTGGTGCGGCTCAGTTTGTAGGCTTTTGGGCAATCATCGCCATTCTGGCGGAAGAGGGTCCGGAAATGCCCCTGCCCTTTCTACTGGTTGGCATGGTGCTGGCCCCCTTGATCACGGCGGTGGTGTTCTGGGCTACGCCCTACGAGCGATGGGCCGCCAAGTACGACCCGCAAGCCCTGGTCGCTCCGGGCTACACCTATCCCAAGACCAGCCGACGGCCTACCATCCAGGCCAGGCAACCACGTAAGCCCAGCCTCCGCTCCCTGAAAGCCGAGGGCGTCAAATATTACCGGGCGGGCGATTACGACCTGGCTGTAGAGGCCTTTTCCGAAGCTTTGGATCAGGCTCCGACCGATCCGGTGGCCCACTTTAACATCGCCTGCTGCCACGCGTTGATGGGCCAGTACCCCCCCGCCATCAGGGCACTGGAGGTTGCGGTCACCTACGAATTGCCGAAACCGGAACGCATCGAAACGCATCCCGCCCTGACTGACCTACGCGCCAGTGAGGAGTACCGTACGTTCCGAAACAACAACTACCGCCGGCTGA
>JBASAV010000787.1:0-8471 GCA_049650785.1 Lewinella sp.
GATTAACTGACAGAATAGCGGCGGATAGCGCGTATTCCGTTGTCCAGGCGAAGTTGTCCGATGGCGAGCCGGCGTTGGTGTGTCCCCCGGAACAGACAATAAGATAATCCTCGCCGTCTATGGTCACAAACTCTAGCCCGTTAGTCGCGTGATTCTCCTCGGAGCGGGGAAGGCCGCGTACAATATCCACCACGTTCCAGGAGGTGCCGTTCCAGGTCAGGCGGGTAATCACGCCGGAGTTGGTATCCAGGTCCTGATCGCCACTGGGGCCACCCACCCGCGAGTCACTCGAGGTGACGAAGAGGACGGGGTTTTGGGCGGTTCCGGCTACGGTAAGGCCGGTAGCTTCCCGGTTATTATTACTGTTTGAACTACCGTCATCGTTGTGGTTAGGAATGTTTTTTACATCCAGTAGCTCCTCCGAATCGGTGACTACATAATCATTCTCACCTGCTTTTTGAATGGAGAACACATCGACCGTTCCATTCAGTCCCACGACGTACAACCGCCCGTCGGGGCCGAACATTAGCGAAGTCCCCTGGGAGACGCCCCCCTGTCCGGCGAAGTCCAGATTGCTCTGGTTGAAGGATACCTGGGCCGCTACACTCTGGGCAGCCACGAAAAACAGCGCTAGTAGTATTCCTTGGATAATCATGGACATAGACCACCCGTTATCCCCGCAACGGGGAGTTAGTAAATGTGTTTTCATAGTGATATGCTAGTAGTTAAGTGTCAAATAAAGCAGCGAAAAATATTCAGATAATCAAGTGAGTAATTAATACGGATATATAATCTCCATACTATGTACCAAAAATCGAATGGCATAAGCACGAAAATTCCTATTCTGCCAGGCAGAAATGTTCTTTTACCAATGCTTCCAGTTGCTGCGTAGCTCCTGAAAGGGTATATCGTGGTTAATGGGATATTAAAATCAATACAAAACGCCTGCTAGTGTGCATAGCACATTCGCGTCTAGCGGCACCGACTTAGGTGCGAGGCGCTAGATTACTGGTCAACTCCAGTTGAATAAGTGGGCAGGTGCGTTATTTTATAACCGTAGGAAAGTGTGTGTCAAAGTGTAAGTGTAAGCTGTTTTTATCATACCATATTCATAACCCGTACGACAGGAGTACATCCGGTGCGCGAGATTGCTGAAGTGATCCAGCGGAATATGTATGGGTAGGTGTGGGTGTGGGTGGCTATATCGGAAAAGCGTGTCAGTCACTCTTATCCAGATGGAGTACCAGCAGCATTTGTAATTCGATTACAACTGCCGGGTTGAACCCCTCAATAGCTAATTCGCTCTCTAAGATAGGAAATATTGCGCGTTAACCAAATTGAATCACATCATTCTGAACAAACATCTGAGAAAGAACTTATCGATCACTCCATTTACATGACGGTTTATCGCTGACCAAAGAGAACGGAATGGGAGAAACACCTTTGAATTGGACGCGATGTCGCGTAAGAACCTATTTTTCTATGTACAACACATTATTATTATAATTATACATTTACTCCACTTGTGAATGGCATCTCCGCAGGAAAAAGGTGACAGGTCCGTAATTGAATTAGCAACGGCACTGAAAACCCTAAAATTCCGGTTTGTCGGGCCTACAGACGGTTGTTACTTTCTGTAATATGTCATCGTGACG
Organism: Lewinella sp.; assembly: GCA_049650785.1. Lineage (GTDB taxonomy): Bacteria > Bacteroidota > Bacteroidia > Chitinophagales > Saprospiraceae > Neolewinella. Next base: position 1,656 of record JBASAV010000787.1, read on the forward strand.
ACAAATCCAAGCCGCAACGAGAGCATCGCAAATTTGCGCATCCGATACCAGAATCACCTACAATGGGGATACCCCTACTCTTTACGAGTCTCGCATTTTGAATGTGTCTCGTGACCCGCCATCCAACGGAGAGGCAGCAAATCGCCTGAGGCTAGAACTCCTTTGTGCCATCTGGTAGGGGTATAGGAAGTCGTATCTTACGTATCCAAGCTATCGACGGTGCATCACCATCTGTTACTTATCCTTTTACTATACGGGAACGGCGTGATTTCTCAGTCCACCACCGACACGGTAGCCGGTATCCCCGTCAACTACGACGAGTCCCGCGTACCCTACTACGTCCTACCCGATGCCCTCCTTACGGAAAGCGGACGACCCGTTGCCAGCGCCGCCGATTGGTATGAGCAAAGGCGACCGGAGATTTTGCAGCTCTTCGAGACCGAGCAGTTCGGGAAGGCCCCCGAGCGGCCACCCCTTAACTTCGACGTGTACGAATCGGGCACACCCGCTTTCGAGAACAGGGCAATCCGCCGGCAGGTAACCGTATACCTCACCGATGACACTACCCATCACCAGGCCGATCTCCTGATCTATACCCCGGCGGATGCCACTGGCCCGGTACCGGTGTTTTTGACAGTGGGTTTTTCGGCCAATTCTCTATCCTTCGACGACCCCGCCATTCGGGAAGGCACCGTCTGGAACCGGGAGGGGAAGCGGGTGCCGGCGGCGGAAGGCCGATCCTTCGGCACTTTAGATATAGCCCCTTTCCTGGAGGCGGGAATTGGTGTAGCCGCCATTTACTACGGTGACATTGAGCCCGACTTCCAGGATGGTATCTCCTACGGCGTACGCGGGCACCACCTGGCGGACGGACAGGATTACCCCGACGCGGGCCAGTGGGGGACCATTGCCGCCTGGGCCTGGGGACTGAGCACCATTATGGACTATCTGGAAACCGACGTTCGGGTCGACGCGGAGCGAGTGGCCGTCTTCGGTGCTTCCCGTCTGGGTAAAACAGCGCTCTGGACCGGTGCCCGTGATTCCCGATTCGGCATGGTGATCGCTTGCTGCTCCGGAGAGGGAGGTGCGGCCCTTTCCCGACGGGAATACGGGGAGACAACCGCCCACATGATCGACTCCAACCGTTACGATTATCAATTCGCCGGTAACCGCGCCAAATACGGTGCCGATCCCAAGACCAGTCCCGTAGACGGACACTTATTACTCTCGTTGATCGCTCCCCGCCCGCTTTTGCTACAGACCGGGACCACCGATTACTGGTCCGATCCGAAGGGAGAGTTCGAGGCCGCCGTAGCCGCGGAGCCCGTATACCAGCTTCTCGGGAAGCGGGGCCTGGAAACCAGCCGGTGGCCGGGTCCCGGCGAACCGATTCTGCACGATCTCGGCTACTACATGCACGACGGCGGTCACGGTCCGGCGCCGGAGGATTACGCCGTTTTCGTGACCTTCATGCAGCAGCACTTTTTAAACTGATGGATAATTCACCTCTAGCATCGCTCAGGCTTCTCGCTCTGAAAATGGGGGTCTTCTGGGTGTTCTTTTCTCCTGCGCTCGCCGCCCAACTACCTCCGGTCTTCGGACCGGAATACGACAGCATTGCCGTAACGGACGAATTGACCCGCGTCTTCCTTTCCCCCGTGCGGGTCATGTGGGATTCCGACGAGACCGATACGCTCATTCAGCACACGGAAGTCCTCCTGGAGCCGGGCATCAGCCAATCGAGCATGAGCCGCGTAACCCGCTTCTGTCGGATACGGACGCTGGAAAACGATACGGCCTCCATTCTGCTGGATTACGGCAAGGAGATCCACGGTGGACTTCAGTTGGTCATGGGCAGCTCGTCCAGGCGGGAGCCGTCGCTGGTACGGATCCGTTTCGGAGAGTCGGTCGGCGAGGCGAACAGTGACACGTACAACTCCGACTGGCGGATGGGTTTCTCCACCGACGACCACGCAAAGCGGGATATCGTGATGGAAATCCCCCGCGACGGCCTGATCGAGATCGGCAACACCGGCTTTCGCTTCGTGCGTATCGACCTCCTACAGCCCGGCACCCTTATCCAACTCAAAGAAGCACGGGCTATTCTGCGGTACCGGGACATCCCTTACCTCGGCTCGTTCCGCAGCAGTGAGCCCCGGCTCGACTCGATCTGGCTCACCGGCGCGTATACCACTCACCTGAATATGCAGGAATACCTGTGGGACGGGATCAAACGGGACCGCCTGGTATGGCTCGGTGATTTTCACCCGGAGATGGCCGCGATCACGGCGGTCTTCGGAGATAATGAGGTGATACCCAAAAGTCTCGACCTGGCCTGCGAGCAGTACCCACTACCGGCCTGGATGAATAACATGACGTCCTACTCCTTCTGGTACCTGATCATTCACCAGGACTGGTACATGCAGAACGGAGATCGCGATTTCCTGGAAAATCACCGCGACTACATCCTGGGCCTGATCGATCAAATCGACGCTCACATCACCGAAGACGGAACCGAAACCTTCGGCGGTTTCCGCTTCCTAGACTGGCCGTCTACTCCGAACAAAGCGGGTGTGGAAGCGGGTTATCGGGCCTTGCTGACCTGGGCACTTCAGGACGCGGCGAAGCTATCCGACGTACTGAATGCGCCGGCTTCGCGTGCGACCTGCGAAGCGGCAATTGCCCGCTTGGCACAGCAATACAAACCGCACAATGAGCTCAAACAGGCCGCCGCCCTGATGGCCGTCGCCGGCATTATGGACCCCGCGGAGGCCAGCTTTGACGTTATCGCCGTAGACGGGCCGAAGCGGTTCTCTACCTTCTACGGGCTGTACATGCTCGAGGCCCTTTCCCTGGCGGGGGAGCACCAAACGGCCATCGACATCGTCTCCGAGTACTGGGGGGGCATGCTCGATATGGGTGCGACCACCTTCTGGGAGCATTTTGACGTCGAATGGATGGAAAACTCCGCCCGCCTGGATGAATTCACTCCGGAGGGAATGAACGATATCCACGGCGACTTTGGTGATTACTGCTACCCGAGTTACCGGCACAGCCTGTGCCACGGCTGGGCGTCGGGAGTAACGGCCTGGCTAAGTCAGCGGGTGCTGGGCGTACAGGTCCTGGAACCAGGGTGCACAGCCCTGCGGATCGAGCCCCACCTCGGTGACCTGGAGTGGGTGGAAGGCACGTACCCTACCCCACTGGGGGTGGTGTACATACGCCACACGCGACGGGCGGACGGGACGGTGGAATCGCAAATTGACGCTCCGGACGGGGTGCGCATTTTGTCCCCCGGCTAAGCGGAAATTTCCGGGCGGCGGCGCGCAGGAAAAACGCTTTTCCTGAACTACAATGACGGGCTTGGGTTACACTCCCAAACCATCTATCATGCCCACCGATACCATTACCGTAAAGACGACGGCCCCCGCCACCAAATCCGAAACCTGGCACTACTACACCGAAGCCGAGCACGTCATCAACTGGAACTTTGCCGGTGAGGGCTGGCACTGCCCCAAAGCCACGAACGACCTACGCGAAGGCGGGGAATTTGAGATCGTCATGGCCGAGAAGACGGGCACGATGAAGATGGAACTCGAGGGCACCTACACTAAGATCGAGCCGGAGACCCACATTGAGTACACGCTGGAAAACGGCCGCCACGTCAAGGTTGACTTCACCGATGCCGACGGTGGCACCGAGGTCAAGGTCACCTTCGACCCCGCCGAAAAAATGGACCCCGACGACCAGCGCAAGCACTGGCAGGCCATCATGGATAACTTCCGCAAGTACGTAGGCAGCGTAGAAGCCTAGTACAACGCGGTCTCCGACCGCGCGGGTAAAATGCGGTCTCCGACCGCGAAGTAAGAAGCAGTTTCCAACTGCGACGCAACCAATCCCAACCCCAACGCCCACAAACTTTAAATTCAAAAGCACTTTATCTAATGCCACGCGTTAACTCCCCATGCAACCCTTCGTAAAGCAAAACTCCATAGTCCGCGAGATCTGGGGGACCGGCGACACCATCCTCTTCATCTTCGCCGGCGCCGCCGCTGAATTTTCGGTGAACAAAGCAGTAGACTGGCTATACTTCACCGGCCGGTTACCAAAGGATCCTCTCGGCCGCCTGTTCTCGACGGTAGGCTACGCCCGGGCTATCGTCTTCTCCGATCAGGGGGGTGCCCACCGGGCCATCGATGCGATGGCCGATATTCACGCCGCGGTCGAAGAAAAGCGGGGCATGCGAATCCCCGACTGGGCGTACCGCGATGTACTCTTCATGCTCATCGACTACTCGATCCGGGCCTACGAGGTGCTGGAACGGAAACTTAGCGAAGCAGAAAAAGCGGAGATTTTTGAAGTATTTAACCGCGTTGGCACGCGGATGGGGGTACGTGGTTTGCCTGACTCCTACCCCGCCTGGAAGGTCATGCGGCACGAGCACCTGCGGAATAATATTGTCCACAGCAAATACACCACCGACCTCTACCGGCAGTACCGAAAACATCTCGGCCTGGTCCGTTACCTGATGCTCCGGGAGGGGCAGAAGCTGGTGGTACCGGAGCGGGTTAGGGAACTGATCGGGCTCGGTCCGTTTTCGCTATTGGGTCCGGTGATCGGCCTGTATAAGGCGACCCGCTGGCTGGGCATCCATACGGTCATGCGGGATCTCATTTTGCCTACGGAATACAAACAGGAGATCAAATCGCTCGACCGGCGGCTAGCCGATCCCTTGCCGGTGCGGCATCCTGCAGTACTAACGGATTCCTGACCTAAGCGACCGTCCACCCTTGCCGTCATAGTAGCGGATGGAATAGGCCTTGCCGCCGGTGTACTGGTGACCTCCCTGGTATACAATGGGTTCCACGACTATTTCGGCTTCGCTAAAAGTTCATCCTGCCGTTAGTTACATTAACCGGTATGGGACTCCTGGCAGTATCCGGACTCCTCTACCGAAAAGGAGTTGATCGCTGGGCGTATGGCCTGGCGGTCACTATGGGAGTTACAATTCTACTTTCACTAGGCAGCCTGGCGTATAAAGCGATGTGGGATGTCTCGCGTGGGGTAATTATGGACAGTATGCTCATGAAGATTAATAACCTGAAATAGTCCTTGTGAAATCTCACACATAGAGTGTGCCGCTTTACCCTGCACTCCGTTGCACAACTAGCCAATGGATGTACGGATATATAGAATGTGACCTACCCGTCGTATATTTGTATCGCACACGATATAATCCATCACGACTAAAATATCATAATGGCTTCCACGACTGTCCAATCGCTCTATCAATTTTCCGCCCCGGACATCAAGGGGCGTGCTGTTTCGCTGGAAGACTACGCCGGCAAAGTCATTCTCGTAGTAAATACCGCTAGCAGGTGCGGCCTCACGCCCCAGTACGAGGGCCTGGAGAAGCTGTACCAGCAGTACCAAGACCGCGGATTAGTGATCCTGGGCTTTCCCTGCAACCAGTTCAACGGCCAGGAAGCGGGCTCGGAAGAGGAGATCGAAGAATTCTGCCAGGTGAATTACGGCGTCAGCTTTTCCATGTTCGCCAAGGTGAAGGTGAACGGGAAGGATGCGCACCCCATCTTTATGTACCTGAAAAAGGCCTGCGGGGGCTTTCTTACCAGCGCCATCAAATGGAATTTCACCAAGTTTCTGATCGATCGGGAAGGGAAGCCGGTGGAGCGGTTCGCGCCGACGACCGCACCGGAGAAGATCGCTCCGGCCATCGAAAAGCTGCTCTGACATGATTGACCTGTCCGTTCTACGTCTTGAAAATCAGCTGTGTTTCCCGTTGTACGTGGCCTCACGGCTGCTGACCAAGGCCTATGCGCCTTTACTTGCCGATCTAGACATTACTTACCCGCAGTATCTCGCTCTACTGGCGCTTTGGGAGAAAGATCGGCAATCGGTGAATGCGCTGGCACAGCGGCTCTACCTGGAAACGAATACGGTGACCCCGCTCCTGAAGCGCCTGCACAAGAAGGGCCTCATCAGCCGGGACAGATCGGAAACCGATGAGCGAAAGGTCATTGTAAGCCTTACCGAAACCGGCCGTAATCTCCGGGAACGGGCGGCCTGTATTCCAGCGCAAATCGTCGAGTCGATGAACGATGGCAGCCTGAAAGAAGCGCAACTGCTCGAATTTCGGCGGACGCTGAACCGCATCATTGAGGTGCTGCGGTAATGACCAGATTCCACATCGGCCCCGGATGGCACGACCTAACCCATAGAGTGAACCCCGAACGTGTTCCCCTCCGAATCCTGCGCGAGGACCATGAATCCGTGCTCGCCGAGGCTGGTTTTCGGACGTAGCACTTTGCCACCCGCCGCTGGTATGCGCGCGCCTTCTTCGCGGCAGTCCTCGCTATAGAAATACACGATGGTGCCACTCCCACCGGCCGAGAAGCCCTCCATCTTGACCAGGGCACCGCTCGCGGCCGCTTTCGCTTCCATATCGCCGGGGAAGGCCATCATCTGGATGGGTTCGTCGCCGGGAGCGGGCATCTCCGACAGCTTGCATTGAAATACCTCCTGGTAAAAGGCCTGGGCACGGGCCATATCGTCTACGTAAATCTCAAACCAGACGACGTGATGTTGAGCAGCCATATAACGTAGTTTTTAGGGTGAAACAATGGACCAAAGTTAGGGGCGGCGTTGCGCGGGAAAATTGCCCTAGGACAAGTTTGAGCCCTTCCCTGAAATTTCTTTCCGTATCCGACTCAGCGAACTGTTGGTCACCCCCAGGTAGGATGCCACGTGCTTCAGGTGGGCACCGGCCAGCACCTCCGGTTGGTCCAGCAGCAGGGC
>JBASAV010000788.1:0-4772 GCA_049650785.1 Lewinella sp.
AAAGGCTATGTAGGTCAGCGACGGGTTCACGCAGGCGGCGGAGGTCATGAAAGCGCCGTCTGTCATGTAAACATTCGGGGCGGCCCACAGCCGGTTGTGCTTATCTACTACACTATTGCTCGCGCTACTTCCCATGCGGGCCATACCCATCTCGTGGATACCGAGTCCCGGATAGGAGTGAGCGTTATAGGTGCTAACGTTCTTCATTCCGGCCGCCTCTAGCATTTCGGCGGCATCGTTCATCATGTCGTCGACCATAGCATACTCGTTCTCCCCCCACTTCGCGTCGAAATTGATGGTGGGCAGACCGTCCTTATCCTCCTGATCCCGATTGAGGGTCATCCGGTTGTTCGTGTCAGGAAGGGTCTCGGCGAAGGAAGTCAGGCCCATGGTCCACTTACCGGGACGAATGAGGGACTCTTTCAGTTCCGGACCGACCTTTACGTTCATTTCCCGCACGAGGTGCGTCCAGCCGTTCCGACCGGCACCACCCTGGTAGCCGAATCCGCGGAGGTAATCCTTTTTGCTGTTGCGGTCGCCTAGATTCTGGTACCGGGGGATATATACTCCGTTTGGTTTGCGGCCCTTTTCGATCTTATCGCCGAAGTCGTCCGTCTCCCCATTAGCTCCCACCCGGAAGTGGTGGTCCATGATATTTCCGCCTAACTCGCCGCTGGTGTCCATCGTCACGCCTTCTTCGTGCTCGGTGTTCATGACGATGTACGTGCTGGCGATGGCCGAAGCACAGAGGAAAATAACTTTGGCGTAAGCCTCGTGGTCTTCCCCGGTTTCCGTATCGCGGAAGCGTACGCCTTTAGCGCGTTTGTTTTCCTTGTCGTAGATGAGACTGTAAACCGAACTGTGGGGGCGCAGCGTCATATTGCCCGTACCGGTAGCCACGGGAATCGTTGAGGAAACACTACTGAAATAGCCGCCGTAGGGACAACCCCGGATACAGCGGTTACGGAACTGACAGGCCCCGCGCGTACCCAGGTGAACGCTAGGGTCATAGGCGGTAAGATGGGCAACGCGTCCGGCGGTCACTACCCGGCCACCCATATTTTCGGCCACCCCCTTACGGACCTGATCCTCCACGCAGTTAAGTGGCATCATGGGCAGGAAGTTGCCATCGGGAAGCTGGGAGAGCCCGAGCTTTTCGCCACTGATTCCGGCGAAGGTCTCGACGTAAGTGTACCACGGATCGATATCCGCGTAGCCGACGGGCCAGGGCGTGGCGACACCGTCCTTTGCGTTGGCCTGGAAGTCCAGGTCGCTCCAGCGGTAGCTGTGCCGGCCCCACATGATGGAACGACCACCTACGTGATAGCCGCGCATCCAGTCGAAGCGTTCGGTTTCGGTGTAGGGATGTTCGCTGTCCTTTACGAACCAGTGCTTACTCTGTGGTCTTACGGTATAACCGGTGCGGTTTTGCTTGGAATAATGTTCCTTGATCTCTTCGGCGGAGACATTATTTTGGAGCTCGAGATCCCAAGTATCCAGGCTGGCGGTTGGATAGTCGCCGTGCTGTACCATCCGGCCCTTTTCCAGCACCAGTGTTTTTAGTCCTTTCTTGGTCAGTTCCATGGCGGCCCAACCACCACTGATGCCCGTACCGACGACGATGGCGTCGTAGGTGACTTCCTCGTCACCCTGCGAATTGAATTTCATATGATCGATTTGTTCGTTCCCCATTAAAGGAGGCTGTAAAGTAACAATAATGTTCCAGCACAGATGTGACTCACGGGGTGTTTCCCGGTCAACCGACGGACCTTCCCATATATCCTATGGAAGCGGCTACAAAAATTAGAGCGATTAAGAGGTGGCGTTTAGCGAGCCGAGCTGGGGGAAACCCATGACATCAGCGTTTCCCACAATGATTTGCGCGCCGGCTCCGGAATAACGATGGCCGGTAATTCGGGGAAAGGGTGAACGAAAGCAGGAGTCACGGAAGCAGCGTCTATGGCATCGAGAGCGGCAATCGGATCCGGTACTTCGTGGATACGGGGATCGTAAGGTTGAAAAGTCTCCACCTCGTAGAAGACCATTTGGGCGCCCGCGGATAAGCTGTCCGTTTCCCCCCGGTCACTCCAGACCAGCAGGCGGTCCACGGGTAATCCGTGGCGGGAGGCGACTTGCCGCGCCAGCGTATCTCCCTCCTGTAGGGTAATATCCCGACGGGCGTAGTAGCGATCACCGTCAAGCTCGCCGTCTCCCGCTAGGGGATGGGTCCACGGCAGGTAAATATCGTGTTCGGGGATGTTGGCGGGGTGGTTCTCCAGATAAGTGAGCATCGCCGGAATAACCCGCGAGGGCAACTGCAGGGAATGCCCGCCGCGCAGGCCGGGCAGATAGCCCCGCAGGTATTGGGGATTCATCTCGATGACCACTTCCGGACGCAGCCCGGTGACCTGAGCGACACGGTAGAGGCTCAGCTTGCGATCAACGTTAATTCGTTCGGTAACCTGTTGGTCCAGCGGAAGTACCGTAGCATCGAGGCCGTAGTCGTTGTGGTACGTCATCAGGAATACCGCGGCAATGAAGTTGGGTACGTAATGACGCGTTTCGCGGGGCAGGTAGCGACGAAGTCGCCAGTAATTGCGGCTACCCGAGCGACGGATAGCCCGGTTAACATTGCCGGGACCAGAGTTGTAGGCAGCCAGTGCCAGGGCCCAATCTCCGTACCGTTCGTGCTGCATCCGCAGATAGTCGAGACCTGCTTCGCAACCCAGCCAGGGGTCGAGACGTTCGTCGAGCTCGTCGTTGACGATCAGGCCGAGTTCGCGGGCCGTTCCGGGCATAAGTTGCCAAAGGCCGCCGGCACCTACCGGACTGACGGCCCAGGAGCGAAGGGCACTTTCCACCACACTCAGGTGCTTCAGTTCGAGGGGTAAGTTGGCCGCCTCGAGTTGCTCTTCGAAGATGGGAAAAAAGCGGGCGGACCGGCCCAGCACCCGGCCGCTGGAGATGGGCCAGTGACGAATGTAGTTAACGACCCGACGGAAAACCGCGTCATCTACCTGATACTCCAGCAGGGAACCGTCGAATTCTTCCAGTCGCCGTTCCACTTCTTCCCGGGTAAGATCCATGATCTGACGGGCGTACTGCTCGGCCTCTGCTTCCGATAACGGAGCGGTGGCTGCGGCGGGCAGGCTGAGTAGGAAAGAGAAAAGAAGGAGATGGAGGGGTTTCAATAGTTGGAGCTCAAAGGGTACCGGGGTAGACGGACAAGATAAAAATATTCCCCATATGAAATGGTCGTTGACACCGGGGTGCCCGCATCCGGGGTCCCTATTGAACAGCAATTAGATTGTTTTTAGTGCGACCGGCCCGGCAATTGGGAAGGTTATTGGGTGAAAAATAACCATTCAATCGCCAGGGGGAATTCACTGCCCCAGCGGGCTTCATTGTGCTGGCCGAATGGATCGACGGCGAGACGAACGTCCAGTCGGGTAGCCCCGGGCTGCCGGATGATCTCCTGTTGAAAGCGCTCCATATTAGGTACCATGGTTTTGCTCTCCGCCTGCCCACCGTATAGGTAGATCCGGCCCCGGTACTGGTGGGTGAGCTTCATGAGGCGGAAAGGAATCTCCGGCGTCACCCACAAACTTGGGCTGAAGATCATGAGCTTTTCGTAGACCGACGGGTACATGATACCCGCATAAATACTGATCAATCCGCCCAGGGAACTGCCGCCGATACCGGTGTGCTCCGGCTCGGGCAGCGTACGAAAATGGCGGTCGACATAGGGCTTCAGGGTTTCGGCAAGGAAGCGGACATACTTTCGGCCGTCCCCACGACCCAGTCGGGTTTGGAAGGAGGGGGTGAATTCGCTGGCCCGCTCCGAGTCGGCGTGGTCGATGGCTATGACGATGAGGTCCCCCATGCCCCTTTCGGCTAAGTGAGCCAGTCGTTTGTCTACCCCCCAGCTGCCGTAAGGGGCATACTCGTCGAAGAGGTTCTGCCCATCCTGCAGATAGAGTACGGGATACCGTTTGTCCGTCGTGTGATAGTCGTGGGGCAGCAGCGCCGCCACCCGCCGCGTCCGGATCAGTTCCGGAATCTCGAAAGCCTCGTGGATGATCTCAATCTTGGGCAGGTACTGCCGATCGTAAATCAATCCGGGACTGGCCCACCGTTCCACATGATCGGGCAGTATCCACGGTACGCTGGTGTAGCGGCTGTGGTTGAGAACACTGGACCCGTCAGCTCCCAGCTCGACACCTTCCCAACCACCACGGGTAAATTTGTATTCCACGTAATCCACATCCTCCCCCAGCTGTAGGGTAAGTGCGTACGACCCCGGCTCGCCGGCCGGGTTCATCCGGTAGGCTTCGTCGTGGGCATTCCAGTCGTTAAAGGTGCCGGCTACGTAGACTGGCCGCGGATCGTCGGTGGTGGTAATCAGGTTGAGTTGGCGCTCGGACATCGTTCATCTTGTGGCTGCGCAAAGGTAATATTCGAACCCTGTCGACATGGCTGTAGAGGGTAGCGCAGCCAAGTATTTGCTAACCGACTCAGGCTAAATGTATTATCTCCACCTGGTCCGCATAGTATCCCTGGTGGCCCTCCCGCAGCCTAAAGTGTACCCGGTCCCCCCTTTTCGGATTTCGTCCGGTGAGGTTACCTGACCGGAAGTGAAATTCCTCCCGCGTTCCCTCCAGACGGAGATACCCGTATCCTTTCTCCGCGAGAAAAAACACAACGATTCCGATGGCGGGTTCGGAGGGGGAGAGCATAGCCGAAAGGTAGCTTTTCCTTACTTGTGCTTACTC
>JBASAV010000789.1:0-4839 GCA_049650785.1 Lewinella sp.
CACGGGTGTTGTATCCTTTTGGGGCCGGTGACCACGTCGATCACCTCCAGGTGAAGGCTGGGGTGGAAGCCATTCGCGTTCATTACCCGCAATGCCAGTTTGTACCGTTCTACGACCAGCCCTATACCCATCGACACATAGACCGCTACGCCGATGAGCTACAGCGCGCCTACGCCTATCACCCGAACGCTACGGCGATGGATGCTAAATTAACCGCCTGCCTCGCGTACCGTACCCAAGTCGGCTTTCAGTTTGGCAATGAAGAGGCGATGAAGCGATTTCTGGGGACTACGGAGTATTTCACGCAGCCTCCGAGGGGCTAACCATTTGACCCGTCAGGCGTATCCATTGCCGTGAAAGACCTTATCCCGCTACCACTCCCACCGTGGGCGATTGAGCTAAATCGCCTCGGCGCGGCGGGGGAAAGCTGTTTCTTTCTCATTGACTTCGAGCTTCGCAAGCCGCTCATCTTTCCGGGCAATGCGGCGAAGTCGCACGGAGTACGTTTTAGTTTTCCAAGTCGGCCCGATCGCGAACGAACCGGTAGATCCTTTCCTGTCCTCAACCCTCACCATATCCCTATGGTGAAATTCGAGCGGGCCTTTAATCTCATCCAGTCGGGATTGCGACGGGGAGACAGCTACCTCGCCAACCTAACCTTCCCTACTCCGGTGGATTTAGAGGCAGGCGACCTGGAGGACGTTTACTGGGCCACACAGGCGAAATACCGGATTCTGCTTCCGAACACATTTGTCTGTTTCAGCCCCGAGACTTTTGTCACAATCGATGAGTTCAACTATTTAGAAACCAGACCGATGAAGGGTACGGCCGCCAATACGCCCGAGGCAATCGCTTCTTTACGCGGTAACCCCAAGGAGATTGCGGAGCACGCCACGATCGTTGATCTGATGCGAAACGATCTCAGCCGCGTGGCCGGCGGTGTCGAGGTGACCGATTATCGTTACCTGCGCCCACTGGAGCGACGGGGTCAGGGGCTGGTGCAGACGAGTTCCCGCGTTGGCGGCCATCTGCCACCGGACTGGCGCAGTCAGTTGGGTCAACTTCTATACACCTTACTTCCCGCCGGCTCGGTCAGTGGGGCACCGAAGTCAGCCACCCTAGACTTGATCCGCGAGGCGGAGGGGGGGGACCGGGGCTATTACTGTGGGATAGGGGGGTACTTCGATGGTCGGCAGCTAGATACTTGCGTGCTTATCCGGTACCTGGAAAAAAGCGGGGACCGGTACCTTTTCCGATCCGGAGGCGGGATTACGGCCCTCAGCCGATTGGAAGATGAATACGCGGAGATGCAAGCGAAAATACGCCTGCCATTAGGGATATGAGTTTAGACTTTTAACTTCGCGGATTGATGCCTCACCCGAATTCCCCCTTGTTATTGGAAAGCATCCGTCTTATAGACGGTAAGGTGCCCCTCTTGCACCGGCATCAAGCGCGGGTCGACCGATCGCGACAGCGCTACTACGGAAAAGCCCCGGCCTTCAAGCTGGCCCGAGTGCTGCAGGAGCTAAACCTGCCGGAAAGTGGGGTGCACAAAGTTCGTTTACTCTACCGTGCGGGTCTCGAAAGTCACGAGATCCATCCGTACGAAGTTCGCCACATTGGATCGCTCCGCGTGGTGGAGGCCGATGATTTGCAGTACTCCCGCAAGTACGCCGATCGGAGTGGCATCGACGCGGTGTTTGCCCGCCGACAGGACTGCGATGATGTCCTGATGGTTCAGCGTCAGCACGTGACCGACAGTAGCTATGCCAATCTGGCGATGTACGACGGCGATCGCTGGTATACACCCGCCTGGCCACTATTGAGGGGAACGCGCCGGGAGGAGTTGATTGCGAGCGGTGTTCTGCAACCGACGGTCATTCGCGTCCGGGACTTACCCCACTTCGAGCACATTCGCCTGGTTAACTCGATGATGGAATGGGAGGAGGGACCCACGGTGCGAATTCAAGCTGTACTGGGATTGTAGGTTGAGCTGTCTATTTCGCCGTTTCCAATCGACGGCGCAGATTGGCAACCGTTTCCGCCGGTCCGCCCGTCAGTATTTCACGCCGTAACCATCCGGGCAGACCGGAGCCGGCATCGGTACGTACGGTGCACTGCAACTGGGTGGTATCGTCGGCCAACGGGGTCACGACCCACTCTCCAAAGTAAGTGGTCAGCCGATCCCGCCCGGAATCGGGTATGGCATCCGGGATTGCCGTGATAGTACGGGTTAGCACGCCGGACGCATTGATCCACTGGTTGATACGGGCTACCACTTCCTTATCCCGAAAGGGAAACGGCATATCAATACCGGAGACATAGATATAGTTATCTGGCGTTCCGCCCTCAACCACGTAGGCACCGTCGCACCGGTGGACCCACTCCGCGTAGCTCGCTGCGTCGTCCAGGGTTGCCTTCACCGATGCCACATTCGTCGATGCTATCGTCACCACGCGGACTGACATATCATCGTTGTCTTCCTGGCGCACGTAAACCTGCACACCGTCTTCCTCCGTCTGCATCAGGAATCCGTCTTCGCCCTGGGCGTAGCTGACAAGTGGCAGCAGCAAGGAAAAGATGAGAGCGGAGTAGACGGACATAGGCAAAAAATTGAAGCCGGGTAAGGGGGGGGAGGTTCCCGACGCGATGAGAAGGAATGGACCCCGGGACAAGTTCAACGAACTTTAATTCTCCTCGTGCCTAATATTCCGTACATTTCCGCAGCATGTCGATCAAACACAAACCTTTTATATGCGCTTAAAGTCATCCTTTATTCTATTAGCCTGTGCGCTGGTTCTACCTTTAACCGCCCAGGACGGATTCACCATGCTCACCAACGGAAGTGACCTCAGCAACTGGGAAAGCTACGGGGGTGAAGCTCCTTACGAACTAACCGGAGACACCATAACGGGTACGGCGATAACGAATACGCCGAACACGTTCTTATGTGCGGACAAACCTTACGGAGACTTCATTCTGGAGTTAGAATTTTTCGACCAGGCGCCGCTCAATAGTGGTGTGATGGTCCGCGGTCAGTGGCGTGAACAGGACGACATACGGCGTGTATACGGTTATCAGGTAGAAATTGATCCTAGTCCACGTGGATACACCGCCGGCATCTACGACGAAGCCCGGCGGGGATGGATCTATCCGGTTCACTACAATGACCCGGCGCGCACCGCCTACCGGCACGGGGAATGGAACAGCCTGCGGGTAGAATTCATCGGGGACGAGCTACGCACCTTTCTAAATGGAGAATCGGTGGCTAATCTGATCGACAGCGTGGATGCTTCGGGAATGATCTGCCTGCAGGTGCACTCCGTCTACATGCCAGATATGGCCGGCAAGACGGTCATGTGGCGCAACATCCGAATCCGGGAAAACGCTACCGAAGCCGACCGGATGCAGGCTGTCCTGGCACCGGAGGAGAACCTACTGGTCAATCAACTGAGCGAACGGGAGAAGGGCCAGGGATGGCGACTACTTTTCGACGGACAGTCCACGGATAACTGGCGGGGCGCTAAAATGGACCAGTTCCCGCAATCGGGCTGGGAAGTAGTGGACGGTGAACTCCGGGTGTTGGCCGGTAACGGCGGAGAATCCAATAATGGCGGGGATATCGTGACTAAGGAGCAATTCAGCGACTTTGAACTGGTCTTCGAGTTCAAACCCACCGAGGGGGCGAATTCCGGGGTCAAGTACTTCGTTGATCCGGATTTGAACCAGGGTGGCGGTTCAGCTATCGGATTGGAATTCCAGATTCTCGACGATGAGCGTCACCCGGACGCTAAGGCGGGGGTGATGGGAAACCGGACGATGGGCTCCCTCTACGATCTGATAACGGCCAATCCGGTCGACGTGGAACGTCGGAAGGATTATTCCATCAACGACTGGAACCGCGGCCGCATCAAAGTGAAAGATGGCAAGGTGGAGCACTGGCTCAACGGTTACAAGGTTGTCGAGTACGACCGCTTTAGCCAAATGTTCAGGGCACTGGTCAATTACAGCAAGTACAAGGACTGGGAGAATTTCGGTCGCTGGCCGCAGGGCCCGATACTGTTGCAGGATCACGGAAATGCCGTGGCCTTTCGTACCATTAAAATCCGTGAACTTTAAAGCAAGCCGATCATGACAAACCGTAGATCATTTATCAAAAAATCCGCGCTTGCCGGCGCCGGCCTAACAATGGGCATGCCCGCATTTGGCAACGTACTTGGTGCCAACGACCAGGTCAACGTGGCCGTATTCGGTACGAACAGCCGCGGAAATTATCTCGCCAGTGTTTTTGCCGGAGCGGAAAACTGTAAAGTCGTTGGCATCGGGGATACCGACACCCGGGCCATCGAAAAAGGACAGAAGACGGTAATGGACGTTTCCGGGGAGAAACCTACGGGCGGACAGGATTTTCGTCGTTTCCTGGATGATCCAGACATTCAGGCGGTCGTCATTGCCACGCCGGATCACTGGCACGCCCCAATGGCTATCATGGCGCTGGAAGCCGGTAAGCACGTTTACGTCGAGAAGCCCTGTAGCCAGAATCCGGCGGAGGGGGAAATGCTGCTGGCTAAACAGGCCAAGACGGGGCTCAAAGTGCAGATGGGTAACCAGACTCGTAGCAGTATATCTCTGAACCGGATCATGAATGAGATCCATGACGGCCTCATCGGCAATGCGTACGCCGCCAAGGCCTGGTATGCCAACCAGCGTGGGCCCATTGGAGAACACGAGTTTACCGCCGTTCCCGAATGGCTCGACTGGGAACTCTGGCAGGGCCCGGCGCCCCGGCAGGAGTTCGACAGTCTGCTGGTCCACTACAACTGGCACTGGTTCTGGAAG
>JBASAV010000790.1:0-10847 GCA_049650785.1 Lewinella sp.
GTCTTCCGAAGTCACTACGCAAACCACCGTTACCCCCGATCAGGCGGCGGGCAATGGCGGACTACCCCCTAACTCGACCGTGGAGAGCGAGATCAACTTCATCGACGATTACGACGATCCGTACATCAACCGATTCAACGTGGCCGCCAACGCCGGGATCATGTTTCCCATCATGCCACGTGCCAGCCTCGATATCCGGATCTACCACACTCTGACGGACATCACGAACGATGAGGAGGATCTGAGTATCATCGATCGCGCCGTTGGCAACCCGACCCCCGGCTTAAGGGATGACAACGACGCCAGCGTAGGGCTGCAGGCAAACCTGGTCTTCCGCTTTTAGAACCGAACCGCCCCCGTTTCCCGGTGTTGGTACGACATGTTTCATACCCTAGATACCCCCGCTGATCTGGACGACGCCATCAAGGCCAGCCAGGATAAGCCCATCGTCATATTCAAGCACAGCAACAGCTGTCCCTTCAGTGCCCGTGCCCAGGAGCAAGTTTCTAATGCGAAGCACGATCTGGAGATTTACGGGTTGGTTGTCCAGTACAAGAAAGATGTATCGGATGCCGTGGCGGAGAAACTGGACGTGGAACATGCCACTCCGCAAGCCATCATCGTGCATAAGGGAGAAGCTATCGCGCACTACTGGCGCTCCGAGATCAAGGAAGACCGCCTGAAAGAAGAGGTTAGCCGGCTAGTTGGGGAGGCGTGATCGCGGAGTCAGAACTCATCCTTAATCCGGACGGTTCCGTCTACCATCTACACCTGCTGCCCGACCAGATTGCTACGGACATTATTACCGTCGGTGATCCCCAACGGGTGAACGAGATCAGCCGCCGGTTCGACCGGGTGGAACTCAAGGTCGAGGCCCGGGAGTTCGTCACCCACACCGGTGAGCTGAATGGACGCCGCCTGACAGTAATTTCCACCGGTATAGGCACCGACAATATCGACATCGTTCTGAACGAGTTGGATGCCCTGGTAAACATCGATCTGGACCGCCGGGAGGTGCGTTCCGATTTGACCAGCCTGAATTTTCTGCGGCTTGGCACGAGTGGTGCCTTTCAGCCTGACCTGCCGCTGGGTAGCTTTTTACTCTCGGCGGGAGCTCTTTCCCTGGACGGACTGATGGCCTACTATACACCGACCGGTTTAGGCAAGGATTTCGCGGATGATCTGTCGGTTTACCTCACCCGCCAACAATTGCAACTACCGGTGAGGCCCTATTACTGCCATCCCCAGTTGCCAGACTTCGTAACGCACGATGCTTGCCGGAATCTAGTGCGTGGCGTGACGCTTACGGCCGCTGGGTTTTACGCGCCACAGGGGAGGATTTTGCGCCTCCAAAGTCGATTAGATTCCGTATTGCTGGATGCGCTACGCGACTTCACATCCGGTGACCTACGCATTACCAACATTGAAATGGAAACGGCAGGAATCTATGGATTGGCGAATGCGCTGGGCCACCGGTCGGTATCCCTATCCGCGCTGCTGGCCAACCGGGCGCTGGGCACCTTCGCTACCGATCCCGCCGCCGCCGTGGATGGATTGATCGATCTAGGACTTCAGTTGCTCACCGACCGGGGTGATATCGTTGATACGATCTAGATTCAGCTCCGTAGTCGACCTTCTTTCCTGATACATGGGTTGAAACCTTACGTTCCAGTCCATCCGCTCGTCGGTATAGCCGTTGTAAAGGGTGATTTGGCGGGCATAAATGCGACCGTATTCTTCGAACGTGACCACTAGCTCCGAGAAGTGCCAGTCATAATCTTCGTTTTTCCACCCGTGGAGGGGGCGGGAGAAACGGGCGAATAACAGTCCCGTTCGCGCGTCACTTTATCGCCCAACCCGGGGTCATTCTTCGATCTTTTTTGATCGTTTGTGTCTTCCGGTCCGAATCGCTGCCGTAAATCCTAGAACTTCATCGGTGTAAAGATACCGCCGGTAGAAGAATTGGCGTCGGAGCGCAGGATAAAACCGAATTTAGTTCGGTCTAGAAAACCAGCAACGAGAAACCTGAAAAACTTTGGAAACTATAAACTGTATAAAAGTTTCCGGCGTTTATATGCGGATGGAATTGACCGAAGAACAGGCAAAGCTGATTGGGTTTGCGCGGGATATGTTTAAGCGTATTGGTATTCGCAGCGTGAGCATGGACGATATCGCCCGCGAACTGGGCGTCTCCAAAAAAACGCTTTATCAGATCGTCGATAACAAGGAGCAGTTGGTAGGTCTTGTCATGTCCGAGCAAACCTGTGAGGACCTCGACGTGCTGCAGCGCAACCGGGACGATGCGAGAGATGCGATTGACGAGTTACTCCGCAACAGTCGGTACTTTATCCGGCTACTACGCTCTATTTCTCCCACGGCGATGCACGACCTGCAGAAATACTACCCGGAGATTTTCCATTCGCGGGTAAAGGATCACCATCAGGTTTTGTTACAGCGGGTGAAGGACAATCTGGAGCGCGGGATCGCCGAAGGGATCTACCGCAAAGAAATCGATGCGGAGGTGATCGCTCAGCTATACGTCGCTACCACTACGATGGTGGTGGATCGGGAAACCTTCCCCACGCACGAGCGCCCACTCTCGGATATACTGCATCAGCACAGCACCTATCACTTCAACGGCATCGTCAACGAGCCGGGATTCGAACGCTTAAAGACCTACCTGCAACAGGAGGACCTGTCTTAATCACTCCCTATGAAACCATTATTAGCTATTATTCTGCTCTGCGCTTCGGCCGGCCTGCTGGCGCAACAGAACACGCCAACGGTGTTCTCCCTCCAGGACGCGGTGGATTTCGCGTATGAGAATTCAAATAGTATCCGCAATGCCCGGGTCAATATCCTCGACGCCGAGCAAAACGTGCGGGAGCAACTCAGTACTGGATTGCCGCAAATCACCTCAGCGATCGACTACACCCGGTACCTGAAGGTGCCCGTGCAACCGTTACCGGAGGCGTTCGCCGCTCTCAACCCCGATCCGAATGCGCCGGCCCCGGAGGGAATCGCCTTCTTACGGAAAAACAGCTTTACCGCAGGCCTGAACGTCAGCGGAATGTTGTTCGACGGCTCCTTCTTCGTTGGCCTGCGGGCCGCGCGGGCTAGCCGGGATTACTTCAATCTACAGCTTGAGGATGCGGAGCGGCTGGTTCGTAATGAGGTTACCCAAAGTTATTTTCCGGTCCTGCTCACGACCACTAATCTTCAGATCGTGGAGCGAAATATCGGCAACCTGGAAAGTCTGCTGCGGGAAACGGAGGCCCAATACGAAGCTGGCTTTGTAGAGCAACTGGATGTGGACCGGCTGGTCCTGAGCCTGAATAACCTGCGAAGCACCCGGCGTGATCTCGAGCAACAGCGGGAAAACGCGCTGCGGGCACTTAAATTCAGTCTGAATTATCCGGACAATCAGCCCCTGGAAGTGGCCGAAGATCTGGAGGCCCTGGAATTGGAGGTAGAAGCAGCCGCTTTGAACAGCGACATCCCCTACCAGCAGCGCAGCGAGGTCCGATTGTTGGATCAGACCCTCCGGCTACAGGACCTGAACATCGATCTGCAGAAAGCAGCCTACCTGCCCACGCTCAGTGCGGTGGCTTCGGGACAGTACCAGTATCAGGGCGATAACTTTACCGATGGCTTCTGGGCGCCTATTGCGCTGGTTGGCTTGTCGGCTAGTATTCCCATCTACGACTTCGGTGGCCGTAGTTCCCGCCTGGAACGCGCCCGGCTGGACAAGGAAAAAGTAGTCAATCAGCGCGATGACCTGGTCCGTAGCATCAACCTGGAGGTCCAAAATGCCCGCGGGTCCTTCAATGCCGCCCGCGACCGGCTGGAAAATACCCGCCAGAACCAGGAACTAGCCCAACGCATCTACGACACCACGCAGATCAAGTACAGCGAAGGAGTGGGCAGCAGTATCGAGGTCGTCCAGGCCGAACAGCAACTTTACGAATCGCAGGCCAATTACCTGAATGCCCTTTACGATACCCTGGTCGCCAAAGAAGACCTTTACATAGCCCTCGGCCGATGAAAACTATTAAAATGTATATCCCCATGCAGCGCTTTCTTTCGCTTCTGTGCTTTGCCTTACTGCTGGTCGGTTGTGGTTCCTCCAGTGAAGAGGCTACCCCGGAAACCTCCGAAGAAATTCAGGAGGTGCTAAAGACACGGCGGGCCGAACTTCGCGAGCTCACCCGGGAGGTGGAAGATTTAGAGGGCCGGCTGGCCGAAATCAACCCCGACTTTGCTCCCAACTCTACGTTGGTTTCTTACGAAACCATCGATACGTCCAGCTTCACCAACTTCGCCGCGGTACAGGCGACCGTCCGCGCCGCGGAGAGTGCTACCGCCACCGCCGAGATTCCCGGTCGTATCCTACGCATGAACTACAACGAGGGCGACCCCATCCGCAAGGGCCAGCTCGTTGCCGTACTCGACGTGGAGGGGACCGAAACCCAGCGGGCGGAATTGGAAACCGCCGCCAATCTGGCTAAGACCGTTTACGAGCGACAGAAGAGTCTCTGGGATCAGAATATCGGCTCCGAGATCCAGTTTCTGGAGGCCCAGAACAATTACGAGCGCATCCAGCAGCAGATCAAGGCAATCGATATCCAGGCCAATAAGCGGAATGTATATTCTCCGCTGACGGGCACCGTGGATCAGGTTTCGTTGCGCACCGGCGAAAATGCAACGCCTGGCTTGCCCATCCTGACTGTCATCAGTACCAACGACCTACAGATCGTGGCCGACGCTCCGGAAGCCCTCTTGTCGAGAGTCAAACTCCGGGACAACGTGATGGTCCGCGTGCCGGCCTCGAACGTAGAATTTCGCGCCCCGGTCACCCGTATCGGCCGCACCGTCGACCCGGCTAACCGCACCTTCGAGGTGGAGCTGAATGTTCCCCGGGAATACATCGACGACCTCAAAGCCAATTTACTGGCGCAGGTGGAAATCCTGGATTACCAGGCCACCGAGCAGATCATCGTCAGCCAGGACTACATTCAGCAGGACGCCGACGGACGACGCTTCGTCTTTACCGCGCGGGACGAAGAGGGCGATATCGTGGCCCGCAAGACCTACATTCAGACCGGTGAGAGCTACAACAACCGGGCGGTGGTGAACGAGGGATTACAAACCGGCGACCGCCTCATCACGAATGGCTCCCGCGGCCTGGCCGACGGCCAACCTATTGCCCTGAGCCGCGCCCCCCAGGAAGGCCAGAACCCGGAAAATTTGACGAATAATGGCTAAGCAACAAAAAAGAACCTTCGGGCTCACCAACCTGGCCGTCGAAAACGGCACCAGCGTCTTCCTGCTGGCCATTATGATTATGCTCTTCGGATTTTTCGCCTACGTACAGGTTCCGAAGGAGCAGTTCCCGGAGGTGAATCTGCCCCAGGTTTTCGTCAACACGCCTTACTTCGGTAACTCGGCGGCTGATATCGAAAGCCTGGTTACCCGACCGCTGGAAAAAGAGTTGCAGAGTGTGGACGGTGTCAAAACGATCCAGTCCACCAGCATTCAAGACTTCTCCTCCATTGCCGTAGAGTTCAATTCCGACGAGGACGTCGACGAAGCGACGCGGCGTGTTAAGGACGCGATTGACCTGGCCCGGCCCGAATTACCTTCCGACCTGGATACGGACCCCGTGGTACTGGAGATCAATACCGCTAAGATTCCGATCATTACCATCAACGTAAGTGGCGATTTCCCACCCGAGGAACTGCGCCGCTACGCGGAAGATATGCAGGACGCGCTGGAGGACGTGAACGGCGTCAATGCCGTAAACCTCAAGGGGGTACAGGATCGCGAAATTGAAATAGCGGTGGACGTGCAGCGCATGGAAAGCCTGCAGATCAGTTTCCAGGATATCGAGAACGCCGTTGCTTCCGAAAACCTGACCCTTAGCGGCGGCGAAATCGTCAACAACGGCGTACGCCGCGCTATTCGCGTCGTCGGCGAATTCAACGATGCCCGCGAGCTATCCAATACCGTGATCAAACGTGAGAACCAGCGACTGGTCTACCTACGCGACGTCGCTGAGGTTGCTTTCGGCTACGAAGATCCCACTAGTATCGCACGGGCCGACGGGCTGCCGGTCATTAGTCTGGAAGTAATTAAGAAATCGGGTGAAAACCTATTGAGCACGTCGGACGAGGTGAAGGAAACCGTTGCCGAAGTGCAGCGTGGTTTGCCCGCCGGTCTGAGCACCTCCTACTTCAACGATCAGTCGACCAACACCCGCGATCAGGTGGAAAACCTGGAGAACAGTATTATCAGCGGGGTTATCCTGGTGGTTTTGGTGCTGTTGTTCTTCCTGGGATTACGCAATGCCCTGTTTGTCGGTATCGCCATACCCTTATCGATGCTCATGGGTATCCTCTGGATCTGGCTATCCGGTGTCACCCTCAATATCGTGGTGCTTTTTGCCCTTATTCTGGCACTAGGCTTGTTGGTGGACAACGGTATCGTGATCGTGGAAAACGTGTACCGATACATGCAGCTGGGCGAGACGTCCAACCGGGCTGCCAAACTGGGTGCGGGTGAGGTCGCCTGGCCGATCATTGCCTCTACGGCGACTACGCTCGCCGCCTTTTTGCCCCTTGCCATCTGGCCGGGTATCGTGGGGGAATTCATGAAATACTTCCCCATTACGCTTATCCTGGTACTGATGAGTTCGCTGATCGTGGCCCTGGTGATCAACCCGGTATTCGCCAGCAGCTTCATGCAAGTGGATAAGCGGGCGGAGACCCCGTCGGGAAGGCGGCGTAAGGTGCGAAACACCCTCATCGCGTCTGGGGTGATGCTGGTGATCGGTCTCATCGGACTATTTGCCGGTGCCAACTGGTTATTCAACCTCATGGTGATTTCCATCATCACGACGCTGGTCTACTTCTTTGCCATGCGTCCGGCGTCCTTCGTTTTTCAGGATCGTTTCCTGCCCTGGCTGGAGAGAAAATACAACGCCTTTATCGGCTTTTCCCTGCGGTACAGTAAGTCGATTTTCGGAGGTACCATGCTCCTGTTGGTGCTGGCCCTGGCCCTTACCGCCTGGAAGCCCCCGCAGATCGAATTCTTTCCATCGGCCGATCCGCTTTACGTGAATGCCTTCGTGGAACTTCCCCTGGGAACGGACATCGAGGCAACCGATGAGGTGGCCAAAACCCTGGAAGAACGGTTACTGAGGATGCTGGAGCCCTACGGCGATGTTGTCGAAGCCGTACTCACGCAGGTTGGGGAAAATACCTCGGACCCGAACCGGCCACCGGAGCCGGGCGTCACGCCCAATAAGGCGCGAATCACCGTAACCTTCGCCCCCTTTCGTGAGCGGGGGGAGGTCAGCACTACCGATATCATGGAGGAGATCCGGCAAGAGATCCGCGGACTGCCGGGTGTGAAGGTCAGTGTAGACCAGAACGCGAGCGGGCCCGCTACGGGTAAGCCGATCAACCTCGAGATTACCGGCGACAATGTCGAGCGACTGGTTCCGCTCGGCGACGACATCATCAACTACATTAACCGACAGGGTATTCCGGGTATCGAGGAACTGAGCGCCGACATCAAGCTCGGCAAGCCGGAATTACTCGTCGACGTCAATCGGGAGGCCGCACGCCGATTCGGACTATCAACGAGCCAGATCGCCTCCGCACTGCGTACATCCGTTTACGGTCGGGAGATCAGCACCTACAAGCTGGGAGAGGATGAGTATCCAATCGTGATCCGGCTAAACGAAAATGAACGCAACCAGGTAGCCAATCTCCTGGATCAGCGCATCACTTTCCGTGACCCGGGCAGCGGTCAGATTACGCAAGTTCCGATCAGTACGGTAGCCAATGTCGAGTACAGCAGTACCTACAGCTCCATCAAGCGGAAAGACCTGGACCGGGTGATCACCGTCAGCAGCAACGTACTCGACGGCTATACGGCCAACGACATCATTCCGGAGATCGAAGCGGCGCTACAGGATTACGATTTTCCCCAGGGCTTTAGCTACGAGTTTACCGGAGAGCAGCAACAGCAACAGGAAGACGTCGGCTTTCTGCTTGGCGCTTTCGTCTTTGCGCTGTTCTTGATCTTCATCATCATTGTTGCTCAATTCAACAGCATCAGTTCCCCGTTCATCATACTCACCTCGGTGATCCTGTCTACGATCGGAGTGCTACTGGGTTATTTCTTCTTCGGGGGAACCTTCTCGGTCGTCTTCACGGGTGTGGGTATCATTTCCCTTGCCGGGGTCGTGGTAAACAATGCCATCGTACTGATCGACTACACCACGCTGCTGATGCGGGAGAAGGTGGAGGAGCACGGGCTCGAAAAGATATCCGAACTGGAACTGACCGATATACGAGATGCCATCATCGAGGGTGGGGCGACCCGTCTGCGACCGGTACTGCTCACGGCCATTACGACCGTACTCGGTTTGATTCCCCTGGCCATCGGCTTCAACTTTGACTTCTTCAGCTTCGTGGCCAACTGGGATGGCCGGCTCTTCATAGGCGGCGATAATACCGCCCTGTGGGGACCCATGGCCTGGACCGTAATCTACGGTTTGGTGTTTGCCACCTTCCTGACCCTCGTGGTTGTGCCGGTCATGTTGTGGTTACTGTACAAGTCCCGCCGGAGTCTGCGCCGCGCCATGGCCAAATTCAGCCATGTGGAGGAAGAAACCGGAGAACTGGAACTGGAAACCACCTAAACGTGCGCATTCTTTGTATTGACTACGGGCGCAAGAAGTGTGGAATAGCCGTTACGGATCCACTTCAACTTATTGCAACGGGTTTGGAAACGGTTCCCACTCACAAACTGCTTTCCTGGATGGAAGACTACCTGGAGCAGGAAGAGGTGAGCGACCTGGTCGTCGGCGAATCACTCGACGATGACCAGTCCGCTAATCCCATCCAGCAGGAGATCGTAGGTTTCGAGCGCAAGGTGAAAAAGCGCTTTCCTGAGCTTGCCTTGCATCGACAGGACGAATACTTAAGTAGCCGGCGCGCGCGGGAAAGTATGCTTGCCATGGGAATGAAGAAGAAGCGCCGGCGCGACAAACAGGAGGTCGACCGCATTGCGGCCACGCTCATTCTGCAAGATTTTCTAGCAGAAAGAAAGTAGCTTTGGCGCACACCGCCCTTACACAAAAGATTACGAGATGATTCTACCGATATACGCCTACGGGCAGCCGGTACTAAAGCAGATGGCTGACCCCATCGACAAAGATTACCCCGATCTGGATAAGCTGATCGCCGATATGTGGGAAACCATGGAGGAAGCTAATGGGGTTGGCCTGGCTGCACCGCAGATTGGCAAAAGCATACGGCTTTTCGTGGTCAATAGCGGTCCGATGCAAGCCGAAGGAGAAGAGGATAAAGGTATTCGCCAGGTATTCATCAACGCCGAGATCATAGAGGAAGCCGGAGATGACTGCAGTTACTCCGAAGGCTGCCTGAGCATTCCGGATATTTCCGGTGATGTAGACCGGCCGGAAGAAATTACACTGACGTTCCAGGATGAACAGTTCGAGCACCACACGCGAACCTTCACGGGCATGAACGCCCGGGTTATTCAGCACGAGTACGACCACATCGATGGCATCCTGTTTACCGAGTTACTCTCGCCGCTCAAGAAACGGATGGTGAAGCGGAAGCTGGAAAAAATCCGGAAGGGGGATGTGGATCTCAAGTACCGGATGAAATTTGTGCGGGGGTAGGGTAGGGCTCGCTTCGCTCGCCGTTGGCGGGGTCATTTTCTACCGAAATCGGCGGGTATTTCGCCCCAGACTTTGGTCTTCCACTTGTAGATGGGATTGGTGATTGGGTTTTGTTTGAGCCAGACCTCGGCCCGATCGATGAGTTCGTAGAGCTCGGCGGTCTTGGCGTTGCGGGTTAGGGTGGTCTTGCACTTACCTTTGTAGACCCAGCCGATGGCGATCTTGGAATCGCTGTAAATGGGTAGATCGGGCTGATCCTGTTTTTGCAGAAAAGCCAGGGCATGGACGAGCGCCAGAAATTCCCCGATGTTATTGGTGCCCAGCTGGAAAGCCCGGTGGAAGAGCCGTTTAGCACCCGAGGTGGTGACGCCCTGGTACTCCATCCTTCCGGGATTACCGGAGCATGCGGCATCTACGCTGATGCTCTTGCTGAGGATCTTATCGGTACCCACTACCGTGGCCGAGCGCGAAGATTTGCTGGAGGAGGGGCTAAGACTCTTCTGAAGGTATGAGTCGAAGCCTTTACGAAAAGCCGCCTCGGCCTGCGCCCGATCCGGAAAGCCTTTATACTTTGCGCCTTTATAACCATCAATCTGTTGCTTGGCTGATTGCCAGTCGGTGTAAATTCCCGGCCGGTGTCCCATCCAGACGACGTAGTACTTCTTTTTCGCCATAGGCGTGAAGGTATACACCAAAATTAAGCCCACCGGGCATCTACCCGCAAATGTTGATCGATACCCATACGCACCTTTACAGTGACAAATTCGATGGAGATCGGGAAGCCATCCTCACCCGTGCCAAAGACAACGGCATAGGCTTGGCTCTCCTGCCCGCTATAGACCGCAGCACACACGATGCGATGCTGGCCCTGGAAGCGGAAGAGGCCGGGTATTGCCTGGCCATGATCGGGCTTCACCCAGTAAGCGTGGGCGAAGATTACGAGCAGGAACTGGCGATTGTAAAGCAGTACCTCGAACAGCGGAAGTGGGTAGCCATCGGCGAGATCGGTATGG
Source organism: Lewinella sp. (assembly GCA_049650785.1). Lineage (GTDB taxonomy): Bacteria > Bacteroidota > Bacteroidia > Chitinophagales > Saprospiraceae > Neolewinella. The sequence goes on from JBASAV010000790.1 coordinate 10,732, forward strand.
ACCTTTACTGGGACGAGACTTATCGGACCCAGCAGGAGGACGCTTTTGTCAGGCAATGCGGATGGGCAATCGAGTACGATCTACCGATCAGTATCCACGCCAGGGATGCAATAGAC
>JBASAV010000791.1:0-2507 GCA_049650785.1 Lewinella sp.
ATCTACACCGGGTACGGACCGGAGAGATCACCCGATACGAATAGTGAAAGGACTTTACGTAAATCAAAATGCCCCGGCACCTGGATGGTGTCGGGGCATTTTAACTTGCGGAGAATCGTTTACTTACGCGATTCTTCCATGGGGTCAGCCTCCAGGGTGAACGTGCGGCGTACCGGGTTGAGCGGTGTATCGACAATACTGTCGCCCTGCATCAGGGTGAGCGTCACGGTATTTTCGCCCATCGGCAGGTTTTCCAGGTAATAAGGCTTCCATTCGTCAATTGTGAACTCTTTGCCGTTCACCGTAGCCATGATCTTGTATTCGTCGCCGATCGTGGCGTTCACGGGGTAGAAGTCAAGCATGACGTTCTCGGTTTCCTTGCTGCCTACGTAAGTTCCCTTGGGACGACTGTAGAATAACATGGGTTCGGTGATCTCCTCCATGCTGCTGAAGCTTCCGTTGGCTGCGGTCACTTTGACGGCACGGTGAGCCTCTGGGCTCTTGATGGATTCATGGTAGCTACGGCTCAGGAAGGTGAGGATATGGTGCTCGCCGTCCTGCACGACCTGGTCGAAAGTCGGTTCGTACTTAGCGATGTAGGGCTCGTTGTCGATGATCAGGTGTACGTGCTGGCCCTGGTCGGAGTTAGCACACATCAGGTCATCGGCATCATCCGTGATCTTTCCGAAGGTGTAACCACTCACATCGTAGCTTAAGGTTCCGGCGTTGAACGACCAGTCATCGATGCTGGCGTTGGGGAAACCCTCGGTTGCCGGCATGTCCGTCAGCTCGATATCTTCGTTGTTGGGGTTACCGTCTCCGATCAGTCGGCCGTCCTCTTCTTCGACGCCTCCCTGATCCATCGCATCCTCCTGTGTGTCTCCTCCGCAGCCGAAAGCCAGCAATAGGCAGAGCAGTAGTAATGGGTGTAAGTTGTTCATATGGTTATCTATTGGTTTAACTGTTTTGTCCCTCAGGACGTTACCTTAAGAAGTGTAATTAAGCCTTTAGGTTCGTGACGAAACGCGCAGATATAGTAGAATTGGAAGTGACCGGAATGGACTGCAATAATTGCGCCATGTCCATTCAACGCTTCCTCGAGCGTAAAGGGCTGGAGGACGTTATGGTCAATTTCCAGACCCGGGAGGTGCGTTACCGTCCCGTTACGGGAGCCGCCGACGCGGCGGAGGTACAGGCAGGTATTGAACGGCTTGGCTATACGGTTATCAATGGCGTCGACGGCCAGCCCTCCGATACCCATCGATTCGCCCTGAATGCTAAACAGCGGCTCATCATTTGCGCCTTGCTCACGCTTCCCTTACTCCTCAACCACCTGCTGATGGTTGCCGGTGTAGCCACACCGCTCGACAGTGGTTGGTGGCAGTTCGCCCTGGCCCTGCCGGTTTATCTGGTCGGCGGCCTCCACTTCGGCCGATCCGCTCTTTCCGGCTTGCGGGAGCGTATGCTCAACATGGACGTGCTGATCTTCTTAGGTGCCACCGCCGCCTTCGTCTACAGTCTGATCGGTCTGTACTGGCAGAATCCCGACTATTACTTTTTTGAAACGGCCGCGACTATCATTACCCTCGTACTGGTGGGCAACTGGCTCGAAGCCCGCGCGGTCGAGCGGACCACTACCGCGATCTCGGCCCTTACCGAACTTAAGGAGGACAAGGCTACCGTAGTCATGCCGAGCGGCGCTCTGGTAAGTTTACCGGTTGAGGAGATCAAACCAGGCCACCTCGTAAGGGCAAACACCGGAGATAAGATTGCGCTCGATGGTACGGTCACGCAGGGTACGCTCAGCGTTAACGAAGCCATGCTGACCGGTGAAAGCCTGCCGGTAGAAAAGGTGAAGGGGGATCGGGTGCTGGGGGGCAGCATAGTAGTCGCCGGCCAAACGACCTACCGGGTGACCGAAACCTACCGGGATGGTACGTTGGCAAGGATTATCGAACTGGTCAAGACGGCCCAGGCGGATAAACCAAATATCCAGCGCCTCGCCGACCGCATCAGTGCCATTTTCGTTCCGGTGGTGATCGTCATCAGTGTTCTCACTTTTCTGGTGGGTTGGACAACCGGCTACGCTACGGCGACCCAGGCCCTAATGAATGCCATCGCTGTGCTGCTCATCTCTTGTCCCTGTGCCATGGGCCTGGCTACGCCTACCGCCGTGATGGTGGGGGTGGGGCGTCTGGCGCGTCTGGGCATCATGATCCGGGGTGGAAGTACGGTGGAAAGCTTCGCTTCCGTATCCCGTATTGTTTTTGACAAGACCGGCACGTTGACTACGGGCCAGTTACGCATTGGATCCTTTGAAGTAGCTCCCGGTCGGGACGCCCGCCTGGTGCGTCGGCTGATCTTCGAGATGGAAGCCTACAGTTCGCACCCGATTGCCGGATCAATACGCGACTACCTCTGGAAAACCAAAATGATCGACACACGGGAAGCTGCCTATCATGACTTCGCCGGCGAACTCGCGGTGGACGAAACGGCGGGTCTAGGAC
>JBASAV010000792.1:0-8504 GCA_049650785.1 Lewinella sp.
GGTATGGATGGTGAGATCATGTGCGGTTTACTAAGCGCCATTCTCCCCGTCCAAAGCGGGATTCGTGACAAAGCTGGAAACTGAAACGGTAGATTTCCGGACAGCAGATGAAGCTGCCACTGAATCGACTAAGACAAGGTGGAATCAAATATAATAAAAAATATTATTCCAGATCGAAGATGCTGTCCGATTCATTCTTCTCCACACCGTCTCGTAAACGATCCATAGCGTCGACGGCTTGCTCGTAGAAATCGTAGAAGATGGGGAATATGGCCTGAGCGTTATCGATGACAATGTCAGGCAACTGAGCAAGGACCGGATACGTGATGCTGTCGGCCCGTACCTCGTCGGTGATGATCCGGCTACGGTAGCCGAAGTACACCAGCCCGGAGAAAATGAACGTGAAGAAAAGGCCGGAGAGAATACCGCCAAGTATCTGATTGATGAAGTTGATATTTACCGATTCCATTACCCCGGTCAGTCCACGGGCGAGAATGCGGAACAGCACCAGCGTCAAAAAGAAAAGCAACACGACGCCGAGTAAAAAAGCCCCCGCACTGGTCACGGCGGGAAAGGCATTGAAGAGCATCTCGGCCGCAATGGGGCCAAACTTCATGGCCGCCAGAATGCCGAATACGTAACTCACGAGACTCAGCACCGTAGAGATGATGCCCCGGCTGTAGCCGACCCAGAAGCCATAGGCAAGAAAGACCAGGCAGATAATGTCGATAACCATGGGACAAAAATAGGCGGTTCAGGCGCGGAGATGGCATCTAGTCGATGGACCCCGCAACTTATAAGACAAATGGTAAGCCCACCGGGTTCAGGATTACTAACTTTGCGCCCCTTACGTGAGCAAAGCCCCAAAGGCGACGTTACGCAGCAACTGACAACCGACAACTGACAACCGACAACCAAAAACAACACCCCATGATTCGCATACTAGCCAACGACGGCATAGCAGCCAACGGCAAACAACTTCTTGAAGAGGCCGGCTTCTCCGTAGACACGAAAAAGATTCCCCAGGACGAGCTGATGACGAAGCTCAACGATTACGACGCCATCATCGTCCGTAGCGCGACTAAAGTCCGTAAGGATCTCATTGATGCCAGTCCCAATCTGAAGGCCATTCTGCGGGGTGGGGTAGGTATCGATAACATCGATCACGAGTATGCGAAGAATAAGGGTATTCCCACCTACAACACCCCCGCGGCCTCAAGCGACGCGGTGGCGGAACTGGTGTTCGCCCACTTTTTCGGCCTGAGCCGATTCTTACACCGCTCAAACCGGGAGTTGACTGCTAGCGATGGGGACTTCAATAAGCTGAAGAAAGCGTACGCCGGCGGACAGCAACTTCGAGGACGGACGCTTGTCGTTATCGGTTTCGGACGCATTGGAATGGCCGCTGCCCGCATTGGTCTGGGAATGGGAATGAAGGTGTTGCCCGTCGATCTTTACAAAGAGTCGGACACGGTGAAGCTCAGCTTTGCGGACGGTCGCGACATGGAATTCAAACTGGATACCGTGCCGCTGGAAGAAGCTCTTCCACAGGCCGATTACATCACCATTCACGTACCCGGCGGTAACCTTATCAACGCGGAAGAGATTGCCAAAATGAAGGATGGCGTCATCATCGCGAACACCAGCCGCGGCGGCGTCATCAACGAAGATGCCCTGCTGGAAGCGCTCAACAGCGGAAAGATTGCCGGAGCCGCCCTGGACGTTTTCGTCGGTGAACCCAATCCCCGCCGCGACCTGCTGGAGCATCCCCGCCTGAGTGTATCGCCCCACATCGGCGCCGCTACGTCGGAGGCCCAGGATAATATCGGTGTAGAACTCTTCGAAAAACTGCGCGATCACTTTGGTCAAAAATAAGGGGCGCATTACGGCTATTTTTGAGCTGAGCTGGTGGGCCTTTGCGGTGGTGTTGGCCTGTATGGTGCTGCTACCTATCTACAGTACGGTTCCCGATTTTCCGTTTTACCTCGCGAACTTCATCTACGTTGTGGTAGACGTCACCGCGACCCGTTACCTCTTCCTCCTGCACGTTACCTGGCTACGCGATCAGTTGATCGTCCAGGCGGCGGTCGCCTTCTTACTGATCCCGCTCGTCTTCTATATGGTCCAGGAGTTCAACGCCTTCATCATATACTTCGACGAACGGGGCCCGGACGTGTTAATTCGCGGACTTGACGAGGAACTCGGTGATACCCTGGACAAATACATGCACGCCGAATACCGCTTTTTTGGGGTGTGGGCCATCGTAGCGTCAGCGATCATGCCTTTTCGCTTGGTATACAACGCCTGGGTACGGTACCGTGCAGGGGTAAGGCATTGATGTACAGGTAGTTAGTGTTAGTTAAATGCAATCTATTTTACGATTTCTAACAATAATTGCAGGGGAGCGACGATTTCCCCGTAGCTTGATGGTGCAAACCCTTTTTCCCAGCGAATTTTCGCCATGACGCCACTCGAACTCGTCCACGACAAGATCCTCCCCCTCACCGACCTCAGTCGCCGCCGGTGTGGCTGGCGGACGGTGAGTCAGCGCACCGTATTTACCAACGGTGTCTTTGACCTGGTCCATCCCGGTCACCTTACCTACCTGGCGCAAGCGGCCGGCTTGGGCCACCGGTTGATCATTGGAGTGAATAGCGACGACAGCGTGCGCCGCCTCAAAGGAAGTAGCCGCCCGGTCATGCCGCTGGATGCCCGTATGCAGTTGTTGGCCAGTCTGTTTTTTGTCGATGGTGTCATCCCCTTCCACGAGGACACCCCGCTGGAATTGATCAAGGCCCTGCGGCCGGATATCCTCGTGAAGGGCGGAGACTACACCCCGGACAGCATCGTAGGAGCCACCGAGGTACGCAGCTGGGGTGGAACCGTCGAAGTGCTGCCCTACCTCGACGGCCACAGTAGTACCGGCATCTTGTCTTCGATCCGGGAAGAAGTAGCTTAGCCACATGAACCGTGATAATCTTTTACCAACATGGGAAGCTCACCGCCGACTGGCGCTACGGTATGCCCTGATCCTGGCTACCCTGCTGGTACAACCCCAAGCTTACGCTCAGGATACCATCAGTATGGAAACCTACGAGCGGGCCGTGGCTTTCCTGCCGGGTAATACGGACTACAATAAGGTGGTCAACGCCTATGTGCCGGTCCGCTGGTATGCCGATAGCACGGGATTCTGGTTTGTAGACCGTTCCGGGGGGACGAAGCGCTACCGGAGCGTCAGTTTGCCGGGCGGGCAACCGCAGCCCCTTTTCGACCACGCTAACCTGGCTGTGGTACTTTCCGATTCGCTGGAGAAAGACGTCCCATTAGATGATCTCCCGTTGGATAATCTGGACGTCCAAGCTGACGGAACGCTTTCCTTTACTACTGACGGAAAAAATTTTACGCTCGATCCGGAAACCGGCTCACTGGCTCGCCGCGAGCGGGAGGAGAATAAGAACGATGAGTCCATCAGCTATTCGCCCGACAGTTCCTGGGTGGCCTATGCCGAGGATTACAATCTTCATTTGCGCCGAGCGGATTCCAGCGAGCGCCGCTCGCTGACCACCGACGGGGTGCGCAACTACGAATATGCATCCTGGTACGGATGGGACGATATTATCGAAGGCGAGAATGGCGATAGGCCGGAACACTTTGGCGTGCAATGGTCGCCGGATGGTGAGTGGCTGGTAGCAAATCGGGTAGACCTGCGCAGCGCCAGTAAGATGTTTCTGCTGGACTGGAGTGTTGACACGCTCTACCGCCCCCGCCTGCTGTCCTATTACCGCGGGTCACCCGGCGATACCGGCATGGTCTACCTGGAACCCGTGTTCTTTAATACGGAAACCGGCGAAAGGGTAACCGTCAATTTGCCGCGGGGTACCCACATCAACACCGTGAACGTACGGTGGCCGGAGACAGCAGGGAAGGTTTACCTACAGCGGCAGCCGCGGGGTTTCAAAAGTGTCGAGCTGTACACGCTTGATTTGTCTACCGGTGAGCTGGATACGGTATATACGGAAAGCAGCCCGACCAATATTGACAACTTCACCTTTGAGCTATCCGAAGGGCATGATCGCCTCTTCTTTCTGTCGGAGAAGTCCGGCTGGCGCCAACTATATAGCCTGGATCTGCAAAGTGGCACGGAGCAGCGCCTTACCCACGGCGAATTTTACGTAGACGCTATTGGCCGGGTAGATGAAGAAACGCAGACCATTTACTTTGCGGCTTCCGGGCGGGAGCAAGGGGGCAATCCCTACGCGCAGCGGCTATACCGGATAGGCTTCGACGGAAGCGATATGCAGCTGCTGACCCCGGAGCCGGCCAACCACCGGATAACGTTGTCCCCGGACGGGCAGTACCTGGTCGATAACTATTCTTCCGTAACCACTGCTACGCGGACCGTGCTCCGAAAGACAAGTACCGGGAAAGTTGTTGCTGAATTAGCTGCGGCGGAAACCCGGGACCTGCCGGCTTGGTCACCGCCCCAACCCTTTACCGCTCTCGCTGCTGACGGGCAAACAGAAATCTACGGAGCCATCTGGAAGCCTACCAACTTCGATAGTACACAACGTTACCCGGTCATTGACGCCAGCTACACCGGACCGCATACGTACGTCTACCCAACGGACTACAGTCAGGCCCTGTCATCACTCCAGTCCTTCGCTGAGTTGGGTTTCCTGGTGGTCCGGATTGACGGACGCGGATCGCCGGGCCGTTCCAAGGCGTTCCACGACTTCTCCTACAAGAACCTGGGCGGCAACCTCGGCGACCACGTCGCAGCCATCCGCCAACTGGGTGAACGGCACGCCTGGGTAGATACCAGCCGCGTAGGAATCTTCGGCCACAGTGCCGGGGGCTACGACGCGGGGCACGCCGTTCTGGCTTACCCGGACTTCTACAAGGTAGCCGTAGCTAGTTCCGCCGACCACGACCACCGCATGGAAAAAGCCTGGTGGCCGGAAATGTACATGGGCTGGCCGGTAGACTCGGCCTACCATTTACAGTCCAACATCACCATGGCCGGCAACCTGAAGGGCAAACTGCTTATCACCCACGGCGGCATCGACGAGAACGTAAACCCCTCGGCTACCTTTAAGCTTGCGGAGGCCCTCATCCAGGCGGATAAACCCTTCGATATGCTGATCCTACCCAGCCAACGGCACGGGTATAGCGGTCAGGCCGGTCGCTACTTCACCAAGCTCCGCTGGAACTACTTCGTAGAGCACCTCCTTGGCCAGGAACCTCGTTGGGATATCGCCTGGCCGGAAGATTAAGCCTTTCTCCTGCGCTCCGCCGCAATAAGACCCGAAAACCGAAAACCTGACAACGGACAACCGACCATCGACTACCGACTACCGACACCCCACGGGCCTAGACATCCGATGACCCCTCCGCTACCGCTCCGGGAGACATCCGATGACAGGCCCGCAACCAGTAACCAGCAACGAGCAACGAGCAACCAATCCCCATGCCCACCATCCAACAAGTAACCGACCATCTCGAAAGCATTGCCCCCGCCCACCTGCAGGAGAGCTACGACAACGCCGGACTGATCGTGGGAGATCCGCAGACCGAGGTAACCGGTATTCTCACCAGTCTGGACTGTACGGAGGAGATCATTCAGGAGGCGGTGGCGCGCGGGTGTAACCTGGTCGTGGCGCACCATCCCATTGTATTCAGCGGGCTGAAGCGGCTGAACGGCGCCAACTACGTGGAGCGGACGGTGATCAAGGCCATCCGGGAAGACGTGGCCATTTATGCCATTCATACTAACCTGGATAACGTGCGCCACCGGGGGGTGAACGAGCGGATCGCGCAGCGACTGGGACTGGAGAACCTCCGATTGCTGCGCGCGAAAAATGAGGAGGGGACGGTAGGTTCCGGCATGTTGGGTACCCTGACGGAGCCGGTAGCCGAGGAGGCCTTTCTGGCTAGCTTACGGGAGAAGATGCGCGCACCGGTGGTGAGGCATACCGAACTACTGGGGCAGAAAGTGCAAACGGTGGCCGTAGCCGGTGGAGCAGGTGGCTTTCTATTGAGGGACGCGAAGCGGGCCGGGGCACAGGTTTTCGTCACCGCGGACTATAAATACCACGAGTTCTTTGACGCGGACGGCGAGATCGTGATCTGCGACATCGGGCACTACGAAAGCGAACAGTTTACAACTCAATTACTTGAGGAGTTGTTAACTAAAGAATTTACTACCTTTGCGGTCCTTTCGACGGAGCGGAACACCAATCCCGTCCGCTACGCTGTCGGATAGGACCCTGTAACTAACATAAAGATATTCTGCATGGCTGCTGCTGCCCCCACCGACTTGACGGTTGAAGAAAAAATGCGCGAATTGTATCGCCTGCAATTAATTGATTCCCAGATCGACGAGATCGAAATTCTCAAAGGCGAGCTTCCTATGGAAGTCAGCGACCTGGAAGACGAGATCGCCGGACTCGAAACCCGCATTAACCGCACCGAGGGCAACGTGGACGAACTCAAGACCGAGATCGGCCGCCACGAGGCAAACATCAAGGAATCCGACATGCTCATCAGCCGTTACGAGGAGCAGATGAACAACGTCAAGAATAACCGCGAGTACGAGGCCCTGATGAAGGAGACCGAAATGCAGCGCCTGGAGATCCAGCTCAGCCAGAAGAAGGCCAAGACCGCCAACGAGGATCTGGAAGCCCGTACCACCACCCTCGATGCCACCAAGGAGCGTCGTGATGCCAAGCTCAAACTCCTCGACGTCAAGCAGGAAGAGCTCAAGAGCATCATCGCCAAAACCGAAAAAGAAGAGAAGAAACTCCGCCGCCAGTCGGACAAGCAGCGCAAGCTCATCGAAGACCGTCTGCTGCGCGCCTACGACAAGACCCGCAACAACTACCGCAACGGCCTGGCCGTCGTCACCGTCGAGCGGAACGCCTGTGGCGGTTGCTTCAATGCCATCCCGCCCCAGCAGCAACTCGAGATCAGCCAGCGCAAGCGCCTCATGGCCTGTGAGCACTGTAGCCGGGTATTGGTGGATGACACCATTTTGGAGGCGGAAGCCGTGGAATCGTAGTCGATCGCTTTTCGATCTCCTTTAGTACGCAGAGCGTGTTAGTCGGCTTCGCCGGTTAGTACGCTCTGCGCGTGTTAAGCCTCGTCGTTAGTCGGCTTTGCCGGTTAGAGCAGTGCCGGGTTTACCTCGCTTTAGAATATTGCCGGTGATTTCTTCCCATGTAAGAGAGTAGCCGCCCCAGATTTTCAGAAGCCTCTATGTAGAGATTATAGTGAGCGAGAGAGATGAGGTCCTCGGCCAAGGCAAAATCCAGCCAGACTTGCGTTTCGAAGTTTTCGGTGATGCAGTCGCCTAGTTTTGACTTGTAGTGCTTGGGGTACTGTCTACGTCCGAAGCATTCAGCGAGATTCGCGCAGACGGAGCGGGAACTACGAACGATCTGATCGATTAATCGGTAGCGTTCGCAGTTGGGGAAGGTTTTTGTCATCCGACGGATCGACAAAGCAAGTTTAAACGCCTGCTGATAAGCTATCCACTCTCTAAATCCTGATGCGGCCATGAGTTTGGTTTTTCGCAAATGTGAAGCCCACAAAATCTCATAAGCGAAAGATAAACGTATACTTGCGAATATAAACGTTTACGAACGGCTATAGCCGGTAGGCAATCTATCTGCCTCTTGCAAAAGCGTGATGCAACCAAACGTAAGCAGGGTTTACAGATGTTCAGCAAAACGGCAATCCCGGCCTTACCAATTAACTAACAGCGCGCAGCGCTACTAAAGAACCAAATGCGCGAAGCGCATTAACTCCGTACTTTTACCCCATGTCCTCCAGAATACTAATCATAGGTGCCGGCCGTTCCTCCACCGCCCTGATCAATTATGCCCTCGAGAACAGCGAGGAATTGGGCTGGAACGTCACCGTAGCCGATGCCGACCCCGCCGTGGCCGCCGCCAAAGTCAACGGCCACCCCCGCGGGCAGACCGCCTGGCTGGACGTAACCAAGACCAACGACCGCCGCGAATTGATCGGCCGCTCCGATATCGTCGTGTCGCTGCTACCGGCGCACCTCCACATCGAGGTGGCACAGGAATGTATCCGGCTGAAGAAGCACCTGGTCACCGCCAGCTACGTGAGCCAGGAATTGTACCGGCTGGGTGATGAAGCGCGTAACCGCGAACTCATTTTCATGGGCGAAATGGGACTCGACCCGGGTATCGACCACATGTCGGCTATGCAGCGCATCAATGCGATTCGCGAGCAGGGAGGTAAAGTGACCGCCTTCCGATCCTTCACCGGTGGGTTGATCTCCCCGGAAAGCAACGACAACCCCTGGGGCTACAAATTTACCTGGAACCCCCGCAACGTCGTCCTGGCCGGACAGGGAACCGCTCAATACCTCGATAGCGGGAAGCTCAAATACCTTCCCTACTACCGCCTTTTCCAGAATACCTGGGATGTGGAAGTGGAGGAGATCGGTAAGTTCGAGGCTTACGCCAACCGCGATA
>JBASAV010000793.1:0-2723 GCA_049650785.1 Lewinella sp.
CCCCTGGAAGGCCTGACCAGTGATGAACCTCCCACCGGTAATCTCGAATTTTCTAGCTTTTTGGTGGGTGACCTCGGCTACGACTACGATCGCGGCCTGACTACGCTGGATGCGATTATCCGGGAAATGCCCTCCGGCGAGGACGAAAGCGCGCTGCTGTTGCTGGGCGACATTGTCGGGAAGGAAGGTCTGGAGAAGAAACCGGATGACGATGACCAGGCATACCTGGATGAGGTGATCAATCGTCTGCAACGCGTGCCGGGCAGAATATTCTACACACCCGGCGAGAACGAGATCGCCCGTGATGGTCAGTTCAGTAGGCTGGATCGGTTGGAAGATTATTTTGACGAGAACAGCGACAAGGACGTGCGTTTCATGCCGAACAACGCTTGCTCGGGACCCGACGATAAAGAATTGATCGATCGGGTAGGTTTGATTGGCGTGAATTCGGCCTGGTACCTGGCGGATTGGTCCCGCGACGAGGAAGTCAGCGAAGGCTGTGACTACACCAATCGCGATGCCATGACCTTTGCCCTGGCCGATGAGATCAAAGGTTATCGCGACCAGGTGAAGATCGTCATGATGCACCACCCGCTTCAGTCTAACGGTAACCGCGGTGGAGATTTTAGCCTGCGCCAACACCTGTTCCCCCTGACCGACCTGGTTCCCGGTGCATACGTACCACTACCGGTAGTCGGAAGCATTTTCCGCCTTATACAGGGCGTGGGCGGCGGAGCGCAGGATATACACAGTCTCATGTACCAGGATTATATCCGGAAGGTAGAGGCTGGAATTGACGATGAAACCCACGTCATCTTCGTCTCCGCCCACGAGCACCAGATGATGCTGAATCATGAAGATGACCACATCAACATTGTAGCGGGTTCCGGTAGCGTGCGGGGCCCCGGAATCGGTGGTAATGATGCCAACTTCGTACAGGGGGCTATCGGATATGGCAAGCTCGATTTCTTCGATGACGGAGCTATCTACCTCGGCTTCTATACCGTCGACGAAGCAGGAAAATCGGAACGGACTTTCTACCGGCGCATCATCGAGGATCGCTTTCAGGCGCAGGACGTCGGTGTCGAACCTATTCCCACCGAGGTGGTCACCGAGGATTCGGTTCGTACGGCCATCTACGCCGGCGATCTCGGCGAGAAAAGCAATACGTATAAAGGCACCTTTGGACGGCACTACCGCCCGCTGTATTTCACGCAAGTTCAGGTGCCCGTACTTGACATTGACACGATCAATGGAGGATTGAGCCCCTATCGTCGCGGAGGAGGTATGACCACCATGAGCTTGCATACGGAGGGGGGCAACGGAAGACTCTACCAGCTACGGTCCGTCCGGAAAAATCCCGCACAATTGTTGCCCAGCTTGCTGGAGAACAGCTTCGCCGCCGACGTGGCCAAGGATCAGTTCACGGCCATCCACCCCTATGCTCCGCTAGCGCTTCCCCCCCTGCAGGCAAAGCTAAATCTTTTTGCCGCTGACCCCTATTTATTCTACGTCCCGAAGCAACCCGGTCTGGGTGAGTACAATCTTAACTTCGGTGGCGAGATGTACTGGCTCGAGCAGCGTCCCGACGAGGACTGGAGCGGTACCGAATTCTTCGGTGGCAGCAAAGCAATTGAAAGTAATAGCAGCACCCGGGAAGCGATGTGGGAAGACTGGAAGAACTATGCTGACCAAAACAACTTCGCCCGGGCCCGGCTTTTTGACTTCTTTATCGGAGACTGGGACCGTCACCGCGATCAGTGGCGGTGGGCTACCTTCGAAGAGGAAGACGGTCGGACCCGTTTCGTGCCCGTCGGCCGTGACCGGGATCAGGTCTTCAGCAACTTCGACGGTACGCTGCTTGCCGTAGCCCGAATCTTCGTTCCCGAAGCACGTAAGCTGCGTCCCTTCACCGGAGACCTCGACCACGCTAAGTGGCGCGCGCTAAATGGCAAATGGAACGATCGGGTGTTCCTCAATCAGCTCACCCGCGAAGAAATGGTGGCCGAAGCCGAATTTATCCAGGCGACGCTAACCGATGCAGATATTGACGCCGCTCTACAGCTGATGCCTCCCGAAGTCCTCCCCTACAGCCTGGACGTAGAAAATATTGACGACAAACTGAAGGCACGGCTCACCCAGCTTGACGAGTTCGCCGAAGACTACTACGAAGTACTAGCGGAACGAGTGAACGTGCTGGGTACCGATCAGGACGATTATTTCCTGCTGGAAGGGCTTGAGGATGGGAGTCTGCACGTACAGGTCTACGATGCCGACAGCGATGGCGAGGCGGACGAACTCTACTACGAGCGCACCTTCTACGAGCGCGAAACCAGGAGTGTACAGCTCTACGGCCTGGACGGAGACGATCGGTTTATCCTGCGCGGTCCTGACAGCGACGTGGATATCCGCATCATCGGCGGTACCGACGGTGACGAGGTGATCGCGGAAGGCCGGCTGAATGCTAGGGTCTACGATGAAGCGAACGGAATGGAATTATCGGGTAATACCGCCCGTCTCAAAGACCGCCGGAGCGATAAGTTTCCCGAATTGAACACCTACGATTTCGAGGAATACTATCCGGATTACACCATACCGGCACCGAGTATCGGATTCAACGTCGACGACGGATTCTTTATCGGAGCAGGTCTTTCCCGCACCATTATGGGCTGGAAACCGGATCCCTATTCGCAGCGGCACAGTATTTCAGCCAGTTACAGTAC
>JBASAV010000794.1:0-12102 GCA_049650785.1 Lewinella sp.
CAGTGATAGTCGGGCCCTGCGTCAGCGTGCCTGGTACTACACCCGCATCTACGCCGATCCGCAGGAGCTGGACGGGGTGTACGTCATGAACGTCAGCTACCACCACAGCACCGATGGCGGACGCAGCTTCAAATCCAATAACGCCCCCCACGGCGACCACCACGATCTGTGGATCGCACCCGAGAACAACGAGCGGATGGTCATCGCCGATGACGGGGGCGCCCAGGTGACCTTTGACCAGGGAGAGAACTGGAGCACCTATCACAACCAGCCCACCGCGCAATTTTACCGCGTGGTCACCGATAACAGTTTTCCCTACCGCATCTACGGAGCGCAGCAGGATAATTCTACCGTCCGTATCCAGCACCGTACCGACGGCGGTACGATCGGCGAATCGGACTGGGAGGAAACCGCCGGTGGCGAATCCGCCCACATCGCGCCGGACCCCGACAATCCCGATATCGTGTACGGCGGCAGCTACGGCGGCTTCCTGACGCGCTACGACCACGAGAACAACCAGGTACGGGCCATCAACGTATGGCCGGATAACCCGATGGGCTACGGCGCCGAGGGCATGAAGTACCGCTTCCAGTGGAACTTCCCCATCTTTTTCTCTCCGAACGACGCGGACATTTTATACACCACCAGCCAGCATGTGCACCGCAGCACCGACGAGGGGGAGAGCTGGGAAATTATCAGTCCCGACCTGACCCGCAACGAAGCGGAAAAGCTGAAGAGTAGCGGCGGCCCCATCACCCAGGATAACACCGGCGTGGAGTACTACGCAACCATCTTTGCGGCCACCGAAAGCCACCGTGAGCCGGGTGTGATCTGGACCGGTAGTGACGATGGGCTCATCCACGTTACCCGCGACAACGGAGACAACTGGACGGATGTCACGCCCGCCGAGGCACCGAAGTACGTGATGTGGAATAGCCTCGACGTGGACAACAGTCGCGACGGAGGCATATACGCGGCCGGTACGGCCTACAAAACCGGTGATTACACGCCCTATCTCTTCCATAGTACCGACTATGGTCAGACCTGGCGACGGATCGACAACGGTATTCCCCGGACTTCCTTCACCCGCGTGGTGCGCCAGTACCCCGGTGATCCCGACGTCCTCTTTGCCGGTACCGAGGACGGGCTCTACATGAGCCTCGACAACGGCGACAACTGGCGCGCCTTCCAGCAAAACCTGCCAATCGTGCCGGTGACCGACCTGGTCTTCAAAGACGACGACCTGATCGTAGCCACCCAGGGCCGCAGCTTTTGGATGGTAGACGATCTTACGCCGCTTAAGCAACTGGACGAGGTAGCACAGAATGCCGATTTCCACCTGTTCAAGCCCGAGGACGCCTGGCGAATGGGGGGTAGCAGCCGCAGCAGCCGTACCGAAGGTCAGAATCACCCGGGCGGCGTGAATTTCCACGTTTACCTGAGTGAGACCGCGGTGCAGGACAGTATGCCGATGATGCTATCCGTACTCCAGGACGGAGACACGATCCGCAGCTGGTCGACCACGGCCACCGAAGACGCCAAGAAGCTCAAACTGAAGGCCGGAGGGCAGACCGTCAACTGGGATATGTCTTACCCCGACGGTACTGAATTCGAGAATATGATCATGTGGTGGGCCGGATCCGGCGGACCGATGGCTTTGCCCGGTGATTACCAGGTGGCCTTTTCCTACGGTGAGCGGGAGCAAGTCCGCGATTTCAAGATCAAAGCCGATCCCCGGGTGCAGGCGAGCGACGAAGACCGCCAGGCCCAGTTCGACTTCATGAAGGAGGTACAGGATAAAACCAGCGAAGCCCACCAGGTCATCATCGACCTGCGCAAACTCCGTCAGCAGATTCAGGATCTACAACAGCGGATCGAAGACGAGGAAGTCATCGCCATGGGTAAAACCATCGTGGATAGCCTGACGACCATCGAGAAGAACCTATATCAGACGCAGAACCAGAGCGGACAGGATCCGCTGAACTACCCCATCCGCCTGACAAATAAACTAGCCCACCTCAATAGCCTGACCGGCATCGGTACCTACCGGCCCACCGCCGCTGCCTACGCCGTTAAGGATGAAATCACGCAACTGATCGATGCGGAGATCGCGAGCTACCAGCAGATCGTTTCCGAGAAAGTGCCGGCTTACAACGACCTGATCCTGGAACGTGACGTCAAGGTCATCAGCGTTCCGCGGCCGAACAGCGCTCGCAAGTAGGATTAATCCACTTTGATAAAGGAGGCGACCATATCCGGCTGGTTCCTTTCCCCGCTTACGTGTAGGGTGTACACCCCCGACCGTAGTTGGGTGATATAGAATAGCCAGTCCTCGCTTTCCGGAGCGGCCAGGAACGTAGCTGCGTACCGCCGTCCGTCGGCACCTATTATGCGGGCCAGCGTAGGTGTGCGCGAGACCGACGGCAGCCGCACCCGCAGGACGTCTGCCGCGGGGTTAGGATAAACGTGTAGCGCCAACGGCCTACCGGGTAGATCGCGGGAACTCGTGAGGGTAGAAGAAGAGCGCCGCGGGCAGGTGGGAGCATCCCCGCCGGTGCCGTCGGGATGACGCCCGGAAGGGGAGAGGAAGATCTTGTCAAGCTCGGTGCCCGTTTCCCTAGCGGCTACCCGGATAGTGTGCTTCCCCGCTTCCAGATGGAGGTCGAGCGGGGAGCCGTCATCGACTACTTCCCGCCATTCGAAGCCATCGGTCATCAGTTGTTCCTGATCCCGCTGCCGCCAGAATTTAGCCCACGGGCCGTCGTCAACGGATACCCAGACCGAATTGCGGTCCTGCTCGGGAGAATTGACCCGGAAGTACAGCGTGTAATCCGCCTCAACGGAAAGGTCAACGGTGAAAGTCAACTGGGAAGGACCGCCAAAGCTTTTCGGGCGGGCGTATTTATCGTTTCCGGGAAAGTAGACGAAGTAGCGGTTGGAAGCGGATTCCGTGCTGTCCGGTTCCCATTCTTCGCCTCCCTCGGCGCATTCGGCTTCCATCCAGCGTTCGCCGGCAAGGAGAATGGCTAGCTCCGCTTCTTCCGGAGGATTATCCACGCCGTCTTCGACTGGGTGCCACGCGGCATCACCAGCCAGCGTACAGTATACAAGGAGGGGAAGGGCCAGGGTAAATGGCCAGGCGGGACCGAGGTTCGGCCCGAAAGAAATAGGTTTCATGGTAGTCGGGGTGTGCGTGGAAGAAAGCTCGGGCCGGTGTTCTCCCCAGTAAGCTACCTAATCAATCGCTTTATTCGGGTGACGAAGCGCGGGAATTCAGTGAACAACCGTGACTTTAACACTACCCCTGACCATTAGTCCGCCAATGCCTGGTACGTCATCTGCCGCAACATCTTCTCGTGGTGCCCCGAGTAGGGGGAGCGTTGCGACATCAGGATCGCGATCATATCCTCGGCGGGATCGATGAAGAAAAAGGTAGAGTACGCCCCGTTCCAGAAGTATTGTCCTTCGCTACCCAGCACTCCGTTAGCGGCCACGTCGGTGATGATCCCGAATCCCAGGCCAAATCCCTCGCCGTTACCGCGCATATCCCCCACATGGTTGGTGGTCATCAGTTCCACCGTTTTGGGACTGAGGTAACGGGCTCCGTCCAGTTCGCCCTTATTGAGCAACATGCGGCAGAACTTGAGGTAGTCGGCAGCGGTAGAGTACAGCCCGAAAGAACCGCCGTAGACCTTGTTACCGCTACTGGGGAGCTGCATTCCGGCTTTGGTCAGGTTGCCGTTGCTTACCTGGTGATTGGCCACCAATCGATCGGACGATTCTGCGGGTATGTTGTAGCCGGTATCGGTCATGCCGAGGGGGGTCAGGAGCCGCGCTTCTAAAAATTCGATAACGGTCTGGCCGGAGAACACTTCGATGAGCCTTGCCAGGATGTCGGGGGAGGTGCTGTAGATCCACTGCTCCCCGGGCTGGCCGAGGAGGGGTAGGGTAGCGAGGGTATTGACGCGGGAGGCAATATCCGCGTGGGGGCGATAGTAAAGTGCCGCGGCGATTTCGTTATCCAGCTTCGTGCCCTGAAGGCCGTGGGAAAAGCCCGCGGTGTGGGAAAGGACCTGCTCGATCGTGATGTCCGAGGTAGCGGGATCCGTGGCTACACCGACGCCTTCGTCGGAATTGCGGGCCACCTTTAATTCGGCAAATTCCGGCAGGTAGTCGGATACCTTGTCACCCAGCTGAAAGTGTCCTTCCTCGTAGAGCATCATGAAGGCTACCGAGACAATGGGTTTGGTCATCGACATCAGGTGATAGACCTGGTTTTCCTCGAGCGGCGTCTCGGTAGTCAGGTCGCTCACGCCGGTGGTATGGTGGTAGCCGATCACCCCGTTGCGGAAGATCAGCATCTCGGCCATGGGGAGCCGCTGCTCGGTCACTTCCCCGTCCAGCCACGCTTCCAGGCGCTGGAGGCCATCCTCGGTCAGTCCGGCTTCGGCGACCGACTGGGCCGATACCGGCAGGGCGAACAGGGTAATACAGAGCGTAAATAGAAGCTGGCGCATGATCGAAGGAGATAATTGGTGGTGGAAAGTAGCCAAAAATAGCAAGCCCCTCCGACCGGATGGGCGAAGGGGCTCGAAAAAGACTGTCTGGGCAGCCCGTTTACTTATTGACCGTATTAACAATAGCGGTGAAGGCGGCCGGGTGGTGCATGGCCAGGTCAGCCAGTACTTTGCGGTTCAGGCCGACTTCGGCGGTCTTGAGGCCGTGCATGAGCCGGCTGTAGGTGGTACCGTTTTGGCGGGCGGCGGCGTTGATACGCGCGATCCAGAGGCGGCGGAATACGCGCTTCTTGTTGCGGCGGTCGCGGTAGGCGTATGCCATACCCTTATCGACGGCGTTCTTGGCAACGGTGTAGACTTTGGAGCGGGCGCCGAAGTAACCTTTGGCGGCTTTGAGGATGCGCTTACGGCGCGCGCGGCTGGCAACCGCATTAACTGAACGTGGCATAATGGTTTGTTTAGTACAGTACGGAGACCGCGGTGGGTACTTAGGGCCCGTACTCTCGTTAAAAAATTTACTTACACAGCAGGCGCTTGATGCGCTTCTCGTCGGCTACGGAAACCAGGGTAGCGTCGCGCAGGCGAAGCTTGGCTTTCTTGGACTTATTGCGCATCATGTGCGAGGTGTAAGCCTGGAAGCGCTTCACCTTACCGCCTCCGGTAATCTTGAAACGTTTTTTTGCACTACTGTGCGTCTTCATCTTGGGCATGGCACCGGTTTTTACAAATGGAGCGCAAAGGTAGGAAATTTTATCGCCACATACAACGCAACTTCCGGGAATTTCCCACCTTGCCGGTCTTCATGTGCCTTCCTTCGTCTAAAATTCCCCGCTTATGCCCCAGTCCATCGCTCAATTCAGCCTTTTGGTGGCCGATTACGACGAGGCCCTGTCCTTCTATATCGGCCGATTGGGGTTCGAGTTGCTGGAAGACACCCGATTGGGACCAGACAAGCGGTGGGTGCGCGTGCGCCCGGCCGGGGCCACGGGCTGTGCGATCCTGCTGGCCCGCCCGAGCACCCCGGAACAACGAGCCCTCATCGGGCGTCAGGCCGCGGATCGGGTGTGGCTTTTCCTGGATACCGATGACTTCGAGCGAGACTATCGCCGGTTAGAGGAGCGGGGCGTGGAGATCGTCCGGGAACGCTCGGAGGAAACGTACGGGAAGGTATGCGTATTCGCCGATTGCTACGGTAACCGCTGGGATTTGATACAGCGCACCCCGGATCCGGGCGCCGGAGCGCAGGATTAATCGATTTTCTTTTCGACGAATGCGCGTACCACGGCGAGGCCCATATTAAAATCGGTGT
Source organism: Lewinella sp. (assembly GCA_049650785.1). Taxonomy (GTDB): domain Bacteria; phylum Bacteroidota; class Bacteroidia; order Chitinophagales; family Saprospiraceae; genus Neolewinella. Next base: position 5,827 of record JBASAV010000794.1, read on the forward strand.
TATTGTTGACGATCAGATCGGCGCTGTCCTTATGCGGCTGAACGTACTTTTCGTAGGCTGGCAACACGTGGTGCTCGTAGCGGTACAGGACGTCCTCCAGGGGATAATTGCGCTCCACGCGGTCCCGCTTGATCCGTCTGACCACTTTCAGGTTGTCCTTGGCGTGGAGAAAGATCTTCAGGTCGAGCAGCTCGCGCAATTCTTTATAGTGGAAGACGAACAGTCCTTCCACGATGATGACCGGAGCGGGGTAAAAAGTGAGAAGGCGAGCCTGTGCCAGCTCATTGTTGAAGACGTACTCCTGCCGCTGGACGGATTTCCCACCGATCAGTTGCTTCAGGTCACTGATGAACTGCTTACAGTGAATGGAAGCCGGGCGGTCAAAATTATGGATCCCCCGTTCATCTTTTTCCTGGTCCTCCCGGCGAACGTAATAGTCATCCATACTGAGCAGGCATACCTGGTCATCGGGTAGTCCACGCCTGAGTTGTTGGATGAAAGAGGTCTTGCCGGAGCCGCTGCCGCCAGTGATTCCGATAATGAAGGGTCTCGCCATAATTGGTCGCGAAGGTACGCAGGTAATCGCAGTCACTCATCCTTTATGGCTACCTTGTGCGCTACCCAAATGCTATCATGACCTTTGCCTACGATCTTTTTCGCACCGTTCTAGGAATGAGTGTAATGCTGGGAATATGTTATCTGTTGAGTTCCAATCGAAAGGCAATCGACTGGCGGCTAGTGGGGATAGGCGTAACGATGCAGTTCGTGCTGGCGATACTCATTCTGAAGATCGAAGGCGTCAGTACGATATTTGATTACGTGGCCGCCGGATTTCGGAAGACCCTCGAGTTTACCGCCGCCGGGGCGGAGTTTCTCTTCGGCAGTATCGTGGTGGACGTAGAGAGTTTCGGCTACATTTTCGCCTTCCAGGTGCTCCCGACCATCGTATTTTTCTCCGCACTGTCGGCCATACTTTATTACCTCGGCATTTTACAGAAGGTCGTCTACGGACTGGCCTGGCTGCTGAGCAAAGCGATGGGGTTGAGCGGACCGGAGAGTCTGGCGGCCGCGGCAAACGTCTTCATCGGGCAGACCGAGGCCCCGCTGGTGGTCAAGCCCTATTTGGAACATATGACCCGCTCTGAACTGCTCTGTGTGATGGTGGGGGGTATGGCTACCATCGCCGGTAGTGTTTTTGTATCGTACATCGGGTTCCTCGGGGGGACCGACCCGGCCAGCCAGCAGTTCTTTGCCCGCCATTTGCTCACGGCCAGTATCATTTCGGCGCCGGCAGCGATCGTGTGCGCCAAGATGTTATTGCCGGAATCCGCCGAGGCCCTGGCGGAAGTAACGGGTACGGTCACCGACGACCCGCACACCGCGAAGGTGCCGGAGCAGGACGAACGGCTCGAGATGGCCGCCGACGAAAGCAACAACCTGCTGGACGCCATCAGTAGGGGTACCGGCGACGGTCTTCGGCTGGCCATTAACGTGGGCGCCATGCTGCTGGTATTTACCGCGCTGATCTACATGCTGAACGTACTCTTCGTGGGCGGCACGGAAATCGTCAACGACGTCGCCGTGTGGGCAGGACTGACGGATATGAATTGGAACGAGGCTATTGCCGCTAGTACCGAGGGTCGGTTTCCCGGCTTTAGCTTTACGTACCTCCTGGCCCTGATCTTCGCTCCGGTTGCCTGGATCATCGGGGTGCCGGCCGAAGACATCACCATCGTCGGCCAGTTGTTAGGTCTCAAAACGGTAATCAATGAATTCGTGGCCTACGATACCTTCCGTACGGTGCAGGCCACCGGTCCGGCACTCAATCCGAAGAGTGTGCTGATCGCTGCATACGCGCTTTGCGGCTTTGCCAACTTCGCCAGTATCGGGATTCAGGTGGGGGGCATCAGCGCGATTGCGCCGGGGCAGCGCAAAAACCTCACCGAACTAGGGCTGATCGCGTTGGTTGGGGGAACGGTGGCCTGTCTGATGACGGGGGCGGTGGCCGGCCTGTTTTACTGATCTCTTTTTTCCAGCGCTCCGGCGCCCAAAAATTATGGCTATGCAATCGGTATTTGCCAAACGTAAATCCATCTTTCCGCAATTCTTCACGGACCGGCCGGTAGAGCGGGCCACGCTGGAGGCGTTGCTGGAGACAGCCAATCAGGCACCCAGCCACCGCAAAACGGAGCCCTGGCGCTTTCGCGTGTACCGCGGTGCCGGTAAGGAGACACTGAAACAGGAGTTGCTGAATGTATACGGCTCCGACCAGCCGGACGCCGATAAGATCGCTAAAAAGTTTGGCGGCAAGATCGACCAGTCAGGGGCGGTGCTACTCATCTTCCTCCACCGCAACCCGCAGGAAAGCGTACCGGAATGGGAGGAAGTGGCCGCCGTTGCCACTGCGGTGCAAAATTTCTGGCTTTCTTTGGATGCTCACGAGCTTGGTGGGTACTGGTCCAGCCCGGGATTCGTCTGCGGCGATTACGGCGAATGGCCGGGGGCCGCAGCCAACGAGCGTTGCCTGGGCATGTTCTACCTCGGTTACTTTGATGCGCCGGAACTTCCTCGCCCCCGCGGCGATTGGCAGGAGAAAGTGCACTGGATCGAAGGGTAGGTTGGGAGTGTTAGTCTTTTAGTCCTCTAGCTAGTTAGTCTGTTCGTCTTAAAATATCCTGCCGTTGATGCGTCATCAGTTATTCAATATCGATACCGCGTTGATCACCGACCGCTGCGTCGTGCGGCGCTTTCGGGAGGGCGACGGAAAGGCGTTCTACAAACTACTGGACAACAACCGGGACTACCTGCTCAATCATTTCCCCTACCTGATGGCCGAGGCGGCGAAGAACCGCAAGACCGCCGAAGGCTTTGTCCGCGAGTGCATCGCCGAATGGTTGCTGCAGACCCGTTTCGCCATGGGCGTCTGGCACAACGAGACGACGGAACTGATCGGCTTTGTACAGGTGTTCAACCTCGACTGGGGCGTACCCCTGGGTGAGGTGGGCTACTTCATCGATAAGGAACTAATTCGGCAGGGCATCATGACGGAGGTCCTCGCGCGGGTGATCCGCTTCGGCTTCCTGCAACTCGAGCTGGAGAAGCTCATCATCAAAACCCTCGTGGATAACTACGCCAGTCAGCGCCTGGCCCGCCGGGTCGGCTTCAGCCGGGAAGGGGACCTGCGCCAGGAGTACCGACTCCCCAGCGGGACGCTGGTCGACCTCATGCGGTTTGGGTTTGCCCGGGAAACTTATGGGGAGTAGGCACTAGTTGCTGGGTGCTGGTTAGAATCTTGCCGATGCGCCGACCATGAAGTTAGTGCCTATGGTGGGGTAGGTGTAGAATCTTTCCCGACGATTATTCAGGAGGTTATTGATCCGGGCCCAGACGCCGAAGCGGTCATTGAGCGTATACTCCGCGTTGAGACTGAGATCCAACAGGGCGTTGAGGTGATCGACGCCGCCCTCCAGTGTCTGGTAGGGGAGACCGTTTTCGATGAACAGGTCAGCGCGTAACTGTAGCGGTAGGGTGCGCAGGGTATAGATACCGGCCGCATTGAGGCTAAGGCTGGGCAGGTGCCAGGGTTTTTCCTCGTCTTCCATGCTGTAAAATCGTTGTACGAAGGTAGCGTTCAGGTCCAGGTCTTCGACGATCGGTAGGGTAGCAGTGGCCTGTACGTAGATCTGGCTTCCATCATCGTAAATCACGTCGAAGCGGGGAATGCCCTCAGCGTCGCGCATGTAGCGGAACAGGGCAAGGTTGTCCAGATACTTGTAGCCTGCTTCTGCCCGGTAGGCGATGCCGCGGAAGGTGCCCTCCACGCCGCCGTAGTAGCGTGTGGCTTCGGAGTTGCGCACGCGTAGACGTGTGTTGATCCAGGGGTTATAGTCCGACAGGCTCTTCAGCGTGTTTTTCTGCACGTTACCCTCCACACCGGCAAATGCGTTGAGGAGACCGTCCAGCACTACGGCCGAGGCGGTAAAGTTGGGGAAGATATCGAAGTCATCCTCCTGGCTGGTGAGCCGTACGCCAGCCTTCAGTTTTATCCGATCAGCTACAACGACCGTGTAGCTGGGGCTCAGGCTGATGACATTCAGATTTTGGGTACTGGTATCCTTGAAGGAGGTGAAATCAGCACGGAATTCGACATCGAGGGGATTCGTCTCATTGATCCACTTGGTCGCCGAAATATTGATGTCGAAATTCGATTCCCGCACGGATGGATCGGCATTCATCAGATAGAGCCCGATACCTGCGCGATAGTCGAAGGCACCTTCGGTCAGGGTACCGTTATAGATCTCGGTGTGGAGCGCGAAGGTGTTGAAGCGCTGGCGTACATCATCCTGGGCGAAGGTGAGGGATGAATCGGCCGGCAGATCGCTGAAGTTATAACCGTAATAATAGCGGCTGCGGGTGTCGTAGCTCAGTCCGCCGCCCACCGCGAAGCCCTGGTCGAAGAGGTAGCTGCCTTCGGCACCCAGTTTGGTATCGCTGGCTCGTTGGTTCTCGACCTGGTTAGTGTTATTGAAGCTGTAGTGGTTGCCGTAGAAACCCAGGGCCATATTGTCGCGCCCCGTCAGATCGTAGCTGGCGTCGGCGTAGAGGGCATTGGGTACCCCGCCGCCCAGTTTGATCCAGGCATTATTGATCGGCTCGGGATCCTGTCGTTGGATAGCCCGCGGACGGATGGTCGGCGCCGGATAATCGATGGCCAGGGGACGCGGCAGAATGCTGTAGGTCTGCCGCCGGCTGCTGGTATCGGCCGGGGGTAAGACCGGATTGACATTGACCCGTTCGGCGTCGGTCAGCCGGGCTTCGAAGTTGGTGACTACCGTTACGCTATTGTCTTCCAGGTCGGTATTCTGGGCGAACAGGCCGGCTGCCGAAAAAAGGCAGTAGCCAAGGGTGAGAATGCGGAGCATGTTCATAGTCTTTTAATTACCGCCGTTGTCGAGTTCGAGGCGGTTGGGATCGGTAGGCTGGGTATTGAGGCGGCTGCCCGCGTTAATTTCACCTTCCAGGCGCGCGAGTTTTTCACGGGCCTCAGCTACCAGTTGGGGGTCTTCTTCGTAGTTTTCCAGGAGCGCTTCCAGCGCCGCGCGGGCGTTGTAGAGATCCTGCTTGTCGCGCAGTACGTCCGAAAGCAGAATCACCGTTTTGGCCACCCAGTAGGGGTAGCCGGAGCTTTCCCGGTTGGCATCCAGGGCCAGTTGCTGGGCCCGGTCCAGGTCACCCTGTTGATAGATAGATGAGGCACGGAGAAAACGGGCCTCGGCGGTCCGCTCGTCGTCGCTGTTGTTGATCACCACGTCGAAGTAGGGGATGGCATCGCCGAACTGCGAGCGATCGTAAGCGATCTTACCGAGGTAAAAGTTGGCGATCGTTTGCTGTGCGGCGGTAGCATTCCGGTTACCGGCAACTTTGGCGGCGTAGTCGGCCGTAGCATTTACGTCGTTGAGACGGTATGCGGACTGCAGGGCGCCGACCTGTGCGTCGAAGCGCGTCGCTTCCGAATCAGCCGCGGCTTCTAATAAGGTGTAGAGCCGGTAGGACCGCTGAAAATCCTCCACGCTATTGTAGGCGATCAGGCTGGCCTTCTTCAGGGCAGGTAGGTAGAAGCGGCTGGGGCCGGCATTGATGACCGCCTCGTAGTCGGGTAGAGCATCGGTATACCGACGCAGGGCGACGTAGCTATCGCCCCGATAGAACACGCCGGAAAGGGCGTTCGGACTCTGAGGGTATTCCTGCAGGTACTGGGTAAGTGCATTCACCGCCCGGTCGTAATTCCCGTTCTCGTACTGGCTGACGGCCGCACGGAACGAAATGCTGTCGCGGGCATCGGTGGTAATCTCCTGCCCCGGCATGGTTTCGAAAAACTCAAAGAATAGATTGGCCTGGCCCATATCGTCGACGTAGATCTCGCGCAGAGCATCGCGGGCCCGCGTCGCCTCACCGGGGGTGGGGTTGGAGGTGAAGACCTGCTTGTAGTAGTTGACGGCAGCCTCGCTGTTACCCAGGTTGTAGCTGATCAGTCCGAGCTGCAGCAAACTTTGGTTGACCAGCGGAGAGTTGACTTTATACTGCCGGATGATTGTCCGTAGCGGTTCCAGGGCCTCCTGGGGACGCTGAAGTTCCTGGTAGGTCAGGGCCAACTGATAGAGAGCATCGTCAGCGAACTGGCTATTCGGGTAGTTTTCTACCAGGCGTTCCAAGGCGAGCACTTTTTCGGATTGCCGGCCGCGTAGTCCTTCGATCAGGGCCTTCTGGTAGAGGGCG
>JBASAV010000795.1:0-6334 GCA_049650785.1 Lewinella sp.
GCCAAGGGGATCGACCGTCCATTCCTGCCGGACAATAGTCTTTTCAAAGGATTCTTCCTCGATCTCAATTTCGGCTTCCCGCATTTTTCCCAGCAAATCAGCTAGTTGTTTCAGGCTGTCCTCGTCAGCCAGCAAGGTGTCGTATTCCTTTAGCACATCAAAACTGGTGGCTTGCCAGAGATCGCGACTCATGTCCCAACCGAGGTAATCGGTGAATGGGTCCAGGATCGACGTCAACTGGCGGTATTCGGAAACTTTCTGCTCCAGGCGATCGAGGTAATCTTCCCGCGCCTCGTCGAGCTTGCCGAGCTGGTAGGCCAGGATACGCGCCTGCAGGAGCGCGTCCCACTGGGCCAGCAGATCAGTAAGGATACGGTCGAATTGCCGGTGTTGCCCCTCATCCCAAGCATCGGGCTCGGTCCGGTAGAAGGTGTCTAACCGGTCCGTATAGAAGTGCGTATCAAGTTCCTCTCGCGCATATTCTGTCCTCAGAAACTGCAGCAGCTGGGGATAGCGGTAGCGGAACACCTTCGGCGGCGTCACCGACCAGCCCTTTATGTAGTCCAGTTCTTTAGCGTAGGGATGTTTCGCCTCTACCTTCTGGAACGTCTTCTTCATCCAGTAGAGGGTGTCGAGAACGATCTGGCGCGTTACGCTGGTGTTGGCCGAGCATACGAAAAGGAGGTGATCGATTGAAAAGACATCTTCGATGGCCCGCCGGAAGTAACGGCCATACTCATCACTCAGATCACTGTCCGGCGCCGGTTGCTGACTGATTCGCGATCGCATATAGTCCACCAGGTAGCGCCGGGTACGGCGATCGAGTAAGTTGCCGAACGCTACGAAGCGCTCGAACTCCGATTCTAAGACGTCATCTTCCTTTTGCACAGCAGGATAACCGGGTACCACCGGGGGAGTTTAGCCAACAAAAGGACCGCCTCCCGAGATTCGGGGGGCGGCCTATAAAACCACTTAGAGAAAAATAAATCGTCGATTGCCTGGAGACGGGCAATTAAAGGTCAGCCAGGTCGAAGGTCTTGATGACGGAAAGCAGCTTCTGTCCATACTGGGGATCGCGGCTATAACCGGTACGGGTCAGGGCTTCAATCCACTGCTGATAATTGACGGACTCGTTGGCTAGCTCGGGGAAGCGCCGCTGGATGATCTGGCTATGTGCCCGCCAGCTACCCCAGGCGTTGTCGTAAATATTGGCAGCATTGGCCGCAGGAAAGTGGTTGTTGGCTTCCAGGGCCTGTGGGGCGGTGCCCGCCTGGCTTTCCACGATGGCCATGGCCATTTTGGCGGGTGCCGGAATGTCGAATTTTTCCTCTTCGGTGCGGGCTACGCGCGCAAAGCGATCGATGTATGCTCTAACGGATACGGCATTGAAGTCGTCGACACTCCAGGCCTTCTTCTTAGCGGGTGCCGCACGGCTCACTCCCGGCAGGATACTGAAGGTAGAAGCCTCCTGCCCTGCTGGGGTAGCGCTCTCGTTCGACGTAGCCGGATCCGGTGCACCCACCGTAACGGTAAAGTCAATCTGTTTCTGGGTGAAGACGAACGCCACGATGGCGATGAGTCCGATGCGGAACCAGGTAAGGCGCAGCCGGGTCATCCAGGTGGGGGGGATGTATTCGGTCTGGGCGGCCCGATGCCGGGCGGAGGTAAATACCTGCCGGGTACGGGACCGAAGCCGACGACCGAGCAACGACCAGTTGATGTTGAGGATCTTGCCCTGCTGATGGCTGTGGGCGGGTGTGGTGTGATAGGACATAACCGTAGACATTTTTGCAACGCACACCCGGGAAGCCAGGCGACGGTACAAATATAACACGGTATGTTTTAAGTTGCAAGACTAAACCAACAAAAAGTTCTATTTCTCCCGAATCAGGATGCGGATAGGGGAGGCGTCGCCTCCGGCTATCTTCAGTGGCAAGCAGATCATTTCGTAGTCGCCTTCCTTCACCCTGCGCAGATCCACTCCTTCAATAATCCACACCTTGGCTCCCATCAGGGCCCGGTGAGTCTGGGGGTTTCCCTTATGAAAGGGTCCGACGGACAAGTAATCCACTCCGATAAGTTTGAGACCTTTTTGACCGATCCATTCCGCCGCGGCGGGTCCGATCGCGTGGTATTCCTTTTGAAAGGGTTCTTGCAGCCAGTTGGATTGATCACTATTAGGCGTGCGCAGAATCAACCGTTCACCCCGCTCCAGCGGCCGGGTCCGCTGTTCGTACGCAATCAGATCATCCGGGGTGACCTCTGCCTGGGGTTTCACATGTGCGATCCGGACCGGACCCATTCCTACCTCGGTGGGATATTGCGAAACGTCTATGCCCTGGGCCAGAAAGTGACTCGGTGCATCCATATGGGTTCCGCTGTGCAGACTCATGTGTAGGACCGACACCATCGCCGAATCTCCGCAGTGGATACAACTTAGCGTTTCCAAGCTGGTCTTTGGCTGACCGGGCCAGCCGGTCATATTTTCAAAAATAGGGTAGGTCACATCGGTCCAGCCCTGGTACCATTCTGCCATGTGGCTTGATTTACATTCGTTCGCTTGGGGTAAGGGCAAATCGGCGGAATAGTTGAGGGGGCAGCGTACTTATTGTTAGCAATTGGGAGTGAAAAGTTTTGAATTATAGTTCCGGGCTGCTATCTTGGTCAAAAATTAGGCGGCTCGTCCGCCCCAGATCTAAGTGGATCATGCACAAATTAGATTGGTCGTTACCTGGCATTCTCTTACTAGCCTAACTTATCGTAATGGCCCAACCCAGTGATCATACCCGCTACTGGCGGGACAACCTGAGGTATCTAGCAATATTACTTTTGATATGGTTTGCCGTCAGCTTTGGTTGCGGCATCCTTTTTGTTGACGAACTCAATCGATTGCGTATCGGTGGGGCAAAGCTGGGCTTCTGGTTCGCGCAGCAGGGGAGTATCTATGTTTTTGTAGTTCTCATCTTCGTCTACGTCTACCTTATGAACCGCCTTGATCGCCGTTACGGCGTCAACGAATAGCCGTAATCCCCGAGCATGACCGTACAAGCCTGGACGTACCTTATCGTCGGTGCCACCTTCGTTCTATACATCGGCATCGCCTTTTGGGCCCGGGCCGGTTCTACCCAGGAATTTTACGTAGCCGGCGGCGGCGTGCATCCCGTAGCTAACGGCATGGCCACGGCGGCCGATTGGATGAGCGCTGCCAGCTTCATTTCCATGGCCGGTATCATCAGCTTCGCCGGCTACGACGGTGCCGTATACCTGATGGGGTGGACGGGTGGTTATGTGCTGCTAGCCCTTCTGCTGGCCCCGTACCTCCGAAAATTTGGCAAGTTCACTGTGCCGGACTTTATCGGTGACCGCTACTATTCTAACGTAGCCCGGACCGTTGCCGTGATCTGCGCCATCATCGTCAGTTTCACCTATGTGGCCGGGCAGATGCGCGGCGTAGGGCTGGTTTTCAGCCGCTTCCTGGAGGTGGATATTAATACGGGCGTTTACATCGGTACGGTAGTGGTTTTCTTCTACGCCATTATGGGTGGTATGAAGGGGATTACTTACACGCAGGTGGCGCAGTATTGCGTGCTCATCTTTGCGTATATGGTTCCGGCCATCTTTATCTCCCTCCAGATGACCGGCAACGTCGTGCCGCAGTTAGGATTTATCGGGGAGATGAACGACGGCTCGGGAATGGCCCTGCTGGATAAGTTGGATCAGCTGCATACGGAACTTGGCTTCGCGGAGTACACCAGCGGTACCAAATCGACCATCGACGTTTTCGCCATCACCCTCGCCCTCATGGCGGGTACGGCGGGTCTGCCCCACGTTATCGTGCGCTTCTTCACTGTACCCCGGGTGAAGGATGCCCGCATCAGTGCCGGTTGGGCGTTGCTTTTCATTGCCATCCTATACACCACGGCACCCGCCATAGCCGCCTTTGCGCGCACGAATCTGATTACTACCATCGACGAGCGACCCTACACGGAACTTCCCCCCTGGTTTGCCAAATGGGAAGAAACCGCTCTGGTTGCCTGGCAGGATAAAAATAATGATGGCCGCCTCCAGTACGGTCCCGGCGAAGCTTTCGTCGGCCCCGTAGATCAGGTTCTTGATGGCGCCGGAGCGCAGGAACAGGGCGAATACGGGCAGCTGATGCTGAACAATACACCCACAGACAACCGAAACGAGGTGTACATCGACCGTGATATTATGGTCCTGGCCAACCCGGAGATCGCCCGGTTACCAGCCTGGATCATCGCCCTTGTTGCTGCCGGTGGACTCGCTGCCGCGCTATCCACCGCCGCTGGCTTGCTCCTAGTTATCAGTACGGCCGTGAGCCGTGACCTCATGCGGAAGCAGATAAAGCCCACCATGAGCGAGAAAGAAGAATTGTGGTGGGCCCGTGGCGGCGCCGCCGCCGCGGTGGTGGTAGCTGCCTACTTCGGTGTCAATCCGCCCGGCTTCGTGGCGGCTACGGTGGCCCTCGCCTTCGGCTTGGCAGCCGCCAGCTTCTTTCCGGCCATCGTCCTGGGAATTTTCGACAAGCGAATGAATCGTTCCGGAGCAGTCTCCGGTATGCTGGTGGGCATCATCCTGATGTTCGGGTATATGGCCGTCTACCGGCTGGGTTGGTTTGTCGACGAAGTGCCCCCGGAGTCTGCCTGGTGGTTCGGTATCAGCCCGGAAGGCTTCGGCAGCGTCGCTATGGTCGTCAATACCGTCATCGCCCTCGTGGTCAGTCGTGCCACCGCTCCGCCCCCGGCGGAGGTGCAGGAGATCGTCGAGGAGATCCGGATACCCAGGGGTGCCGGCGCGGCAATCGACCACTAAAATTTTTAGGCGGCGGGTTATGTATTGCTGAGGGTCCCGGCATCCAGGTGTAAACCTCGTTATGCTCGCTAGACAAATTACCTTCTGCTTTCTCCTGCTCGTCGGTGCTTCCGTATGCGCCCAGGACGAGCACCGAATCCAAACCAAAGTCGACGACGTTACCGTCTACCAACGGGGCGCTCAGATCCGGCGTTCCGCAGCCGTCAGGATCGATCCCGGACGTCAGGCTATTGTCTTCACCGGGCTTCCCACCTCGCTGGTAGAACAAAGCATTCAGGTTCATGCTCCGAACAGTAACCTAATAATCGTGGGGGTCCGGTATCGGTTGCACTACACCGAGGTCGGGGAGGAGAATACTACGTCGCAATCCTTCACCGCCGATCAGGAAGCACTGGCCCGAATAGAGCGCCGACTGAATACGCGTTTGGCCATCGGTCAGGAAGAAGAGGCCGTTCTGGCCGCCAACCGCAACCTGGGTGGTAGCGATAGCGGGCTGGACGCCGACGAGCTGGAAAGGGGCGTTCGATATCACCGAGAGCGCATCACCGCGATCCGGATGCAGCGACTAGAACTATCCGACAGCATACAGCTCATCGAGGATCAGCAGCGACAACTTGCCGCGACCTTCTCGCAGGCCTCATTAGATTCTACCACGGTAGCTACCGGCGAGGTCGTAGTGGAGCTGGAGAGCGAGATGGCTACTTCCGATAGCATCTATTTAACCTACCTGGTAGCCGAAGCCGGATGGGAGCCCGTCTATGACCTCCGGCTTACCGATACGGACCGCCCGCTCGGACTGAGCTACGGGGCGCGTGTCAGTCAGGAAAGCGGCGAGAACTGGGAGTCGGTGCGCCTGACCCTATCTACCGGCGATCCCGGGCGCTCGGCCCGGTTACCCGAATTGATGCCCTGGAGACTGGCTCCCTATCTAAAGCCGCCGACCTATATGTCGCCCGATCCCGGTTTTGCCGTGACTGGAGTTAAAGCGGTAAGCGGGCAAGTCACGGATGAGTCTGGATTACCTCTAATCGGGGTGATGATAGTGGTAAGTGGTACGAGAGTCAGTACCGTCACAGACATTGATGGCGCCTACTCGATTCCTTTGCCTCCGGGGGAGAAATTTCTCCAGTTCAGTTATACGGGGTATGAATCCTTGTCCGTGCCGGTCACCGGAACGCGGATGGACGTAAAACTTTCGGAAGGATCGGTCATGCTCGAAGAAGTGGTCGTGGTCGGATATGGGAGGCAGTCGAGTCTGGCCGGCGCGGTCCGGGGATTAGCAACGAGTCGGGAACCTGCCTCCGTGCCACTGCCCGTAACGATCGATCGCCGACCGACCACCCTCAATTTCGTGGTGGACCTGCCCTACACCATTCCTTCCGGGGAATCCTCCCGGCTAGTCAAGATCCAGGACTATACCGTTCCGGCGGAGTACCGTCATACGGCCGTCCCCAAAGTCGACGACCGGGTATTTCTTTCGGCTGTGGTCCACGACTGGGAG
>JBASAV010000796.1:0-5079 GCA_049650785.1 Lewinella sp.
GCACCGTGTATATCGCGCTATACTCATCTATACTACTACATGGGTAGCGCAACAATAAAAGACAGAGCCATTCAAAATCCTCAATTGGCGATGCAATGATTGATGGAAGGCAATTGAGGGCTATCGCACGAGGTATAACGAAGGGTAGTAGATTAACCGGATTAGCCCAATACTCCTTTAATTTTTTAGGTCCTGGGGTTGATACCCGCTGGATTTTGGTTCCTTGACCAGATATGACGGTGACTGTTCCAGTAACTAATAAGCGGGAGTCGTAGTGGTTTTGCTCCATCCACCTAATAATTCCCGACAAGTGACCTGCCAGGTAGTAGTCGTCGTCATCTAGAAAGCAAAGAAGTTCTCCCTTAGCGAGTGCCATCCCTTTCCGGCGGGAGGCTCCAGGACCTAAATTTTGTAGATTCCGAAAAATATTAATCTTATACCCTTCAATTTGCAAATCGCCCAGATTCACGGGCTCGCTGGAGCAATCGTCTATCACAATTAATTCCCAGTCCTCGTAGCTTTGGTCTATTACACTCTTTACCGCGCGCTCCAACAATTCCTGGCGGTCCCGGGTAGCAATGACTATGGAGAACCGTGGTGGCATGCATTGGGTATTCAAGCGGAGAGAAATCTCCTGAGATGAATAGATTATTTCGGTCGTATCGGCTGACCGATGGCCGCATAATATATACTACTGAGCTTTTCTGATACACCAGACTCACCATGCCTCTTGACGGCTTGCAGGCGAATAGCTGCGCTATCAAATGTAGCGTAATTCTTACGGAGGCGCTCCAGAGCCTGGACTAGTCCATACTGGTCACCCGCTTCCACCAAATAGCCAGAGAAACCTTCGTCGATAGCATCCTCGACACCACCTACTCGCGTAGCCACGCATGGAATGCCTGAGATCATTGCCTCTAGCAGGACAACGCCCTGCGTCTCAACGTTGCTAAAGAGAACGAAGGCGTCGTGCTTTTGCATCAGACTTGCTACGCCGATTTCCGTGTATGGACCGGATACGGTCACCTCAGCCTCTGGAAGATCAACCTCGGCTATCCATCGCTTCACATCGTCTAAGTTTCCATCCCCCGCCAAGTGGAGGGAATACGCGCCGGGATTTCGGTCTGACAAGTCCCGATATGCGCATAGGAGTCCCGTGATGTTCTTATTTCTATCGTTGAAACTTGAGACATGCAGTAAGCGCAGCGGGGATGTGACTCCACGATGAATGGCTGGTTGAAATAGTCTGTCGTTCACGACATTACTCACCGTGATATACTCCCCTTTCAAACCGTGAAGACTTCTCATTGAATGAGCAAGTTGAGCGGAAACGGGCAAAATAGCATATGCTCGCCTACAGACCCATTTTGACAGTCGGCGACGCAGCCAGCTAAGCTTAACCGGACGCGTATATCGGGTGGCGTGCTCACTAATTACATATGGAACTCCCAAACGCAGTGCATACCAGGCGCTTACAACTCCTGCATCCAATATGATATTACCGTGTATGATCTGCGGTACACCATCCAGTCGGGTCGCTAATTTTATACCCGCCCGGTAAGCCTTAAAACGATCGACCAACAGTCGTAATCCACGCTTATTAGGACTACGTCCGAAATACACTATAATTTCCCGGTAATTGTCTCGTACCCGTTGGCGGACATTTTTCTGTCCTACGGGTAAGGAAGTATCCTCTTGAATTGCAACAACGGTAACCTGATGTTTAATAGCAATAAGGCGAGCGTGCTTTTCTATAAAATTCCCGTGAGTCGGAAGCAGGCGATTCGGCCACCAAGCTGAGAGAAAAAGCACTTTCATTATTCCTGCGCTCCGTCGCCCTAAAAATCCGGGCTATTACCAAAAGGATCATCGTCTAACATTGGCTGATCGACAAAGGTGGAATCGTTCGGCGTACCGTAGTACGCATCGCAGTTCATTTCGATACCCAATTCGCCGGAAGGTCTGATCCACTGCGCCTCGGTATCCCATCCAATGGATTCGTCCGCCTGGGAGGTGCTGACGAAACGGCGGAAGAAAGGCTTGGCCATGTTGGAACCGGCACCCAGTCCCAGGCTGCGGAAGCGGATCCACCGCTCATCACCGCCGACCCAGGTGCCGACGATCAGTTCGGGGGTAATGCCCATGTACCAACCATCAGTCTGGTCGTTCGTAGTACCGGTTTTTCCGCCTACCGGGCCTTCCACGCCGCGCAGATTCCCGACGGAGGCGCGTCCCAGCATATTCACCATAACGTAATTCGCTTGGGGGCTGATTGCGGGGCGTTCCTCAGGGAGGTATTCGTAGATGATCCGACCGGTGCGGTCTTCAATCTTGGTGAGGTACACGGGCCGAATGAATACCCCGTTGTTGCCAAAGGTGGTGTAGGCTCCGGTAAGTTGCTGCACCGTCAGATCAACGGAACCCAGGGCGATAGAGGGAGCGGCCGGGATCTGGCTCTTCGGTATACCCATATTCGCCACCATATTTCGCACCGGTTCCGTACTGGCCAGTTCCTTCATCAGGTAGGCAGAGATGGTATTGACGGAATTCTGAAGTCCCTGATAAAGGGTGTAATCCTGGTAGGAATACGAACCGCTGGAATTACGGGGCGTCCAGGGATCGTTGAGGCCGAAATTGCCGTCTCCGGGTCCAATCGTTACGGGTTGGTCAATAACCCGAAGGCAGGGGGTGATGCCCCGCAAATCGATGCTGGCCGCGTATATGAAGGGCTTAAAAGTAGACCCGACCTGACGGCGGGAGGTGACGTGGTCGTACTTGAACCACTTAAAATTACTTCCACCTACCCAGGTTTTTACAAATCCCGTTTGCGGCTCGACCGACATACTACCGATCTGTAGAATCATTTTGTGGTACCGGATACTGTCTAAGGGTGACATGGTGGTATCGGTCTCCATTGCGTCGTTGTCGTAGGTGAATACGCGCATTTCCACCTCTTTATCGAACTCAGCCTCTACCGTTTCCTGGAGCTTTGCCCAGGCAGCTTTAAGAGCTTCGAATTCCGGTAGCTTCATCACCTGCCGGTGCTGGGCGGCGAAATCCTCCGAAATGAGGTTGCGATTAATGGCATCGGTGATGACACCGGGCCGCTTGGCCTCGTCGATCATCCGTTGTATCTCACGGTCATTACGAGAAAACCTAAAGTCGTTTTTCGCTAAAATATCGCGGATCACCGGCAGCACGATATTACGGCGGTAAGCCTGGTAGCGGTCCGACTGCCGAATGGCGTTGCGAAGACTCTCCTGTCTCCGTTCCACGCGTACCTCGGTTTCGGAATTGGGGTTGGTATAGGTCCAGGGGTCCATATTGTCCCAGTGCGTAAAGAACTGACCCTGGAGCTGTTTCATGTGCACCCGAGCCTGCTCTTCGGCGTGCTGCTGCATTTTCGGGTCGATGGTGGTGTAGAAGGTTAGCCCGTCCCGGTAAAGGTCGTAGGCCTGACCGTCGGATTTTCGGTAAGGGTCTTGCTGCAGGATGCGCTTCGCCTCCTCGGCCAGGATCATACGGAAGTATGGGGCCAGGCCATCATCGTGGCGTTGGCGGGTAAACTTAACCCCGAGAGGGAGCTGGGATAGCGAATCGTAGGCAACCTGGGTGATGCGGTGGTTACGTACCATCTGTTGCAGTACCTGATTACGGCGCTGTTCGGTGCGTTCGGGGTAACGGAGGGGATTGTAGAGGGAGGCGTTCTTTAGCATACCGACCAGCATAGCCGACTCCTCCACGCTGAGATCCTTCGGCCGTTTCCCGTCAAAGTAATTTTCCGCGGCCGCCCGGATGCCCTGGGCCCCATTGATGAAGTCGTAACGGTTGAGGTACATCGCAATGATCTCTTCCTTGGTGTACTTCCGTTCCAGACGGACGGCAATAATCCATTCTTTCAGTTTCTGGAAGGCACGCTCCACCAGGTTTGCACTCACCTGGTCGGTGAATAGCAATTTTGCCAGCTGCTGGGTGATCGTCGATCCACCACCCGCACTTTCCTGGCCGAGTAAAGCCGTTTTGATCGCAACGCGCGGTAGGGAACGCCAATCGATTCCGCTGTGATCATAGTAACGCTCGTCTTCGGTGCTGACGAGGGCGGATTCGAGATGTGGACCCAGATCGTCGAAATTAACCATTACGCGGTTCTCCACGAAGAAGCGTCCAAGCACCGTACCGTCATTTGCGAGTACCGGACTGGCTTCGTTGTTCTTAGGGTTCTCTAGCTCGGTGACCGAAGGCAAATCCGAAAAGCTGAGGCTGAAGAACAGGGCGAAGATGGCCACCGGAACGGCCAGTACCAGCACCCAAAAGACCAATAGCGCAATACGCATCCACCCGGTGGTATTCCCAAAAAGAAACGATTTAATACTGGTCATCATGGTGAGTTAGCGGGGAGCTTCACAATGCTACTCCCTGAAATATAGAGTGAACGTGTCCGGACCGGGATTCCGTACAATCAATTTTGGCCATTTCGGCTTAGTCCAGTTTCAGGACATCCAGGAAGGCTTTCTGCGGAACTTCCACCTTACCGAACTGCCGCATTTTCCGCTTACCGGCCTTCTGTTTTTCCAAAAGCTTACGCTTACGGCTAATGTCACCGCCGTAGCATTTTGCCGTCACGTCTTTACGCATCGCGGAAAGGGTTTCCCGGGCAATTACTTTGGCACCAATGGCGGCCTGAATGGCGATCATGAATTGCTGCCGGGGCAACAATTCCCTTAGCTTCTTGCACATTTGACGACCGATCTGTTCGGCCTTGGTGCGGTGAACGAGCGCCGAAAGCGCATCTACGTTTTCCCCGTTCAACTTGATATCCATCCGGACCAGATCGGTTTCCTGATAGTCCTTTGCCTGGTAATCGAAACTGGCGTAGCCGCGACTGATTGATTTCAGCCGGTCGTAAAAGTCGAAAACGATCTCGGCCAGGGGAAGCACGAAATGCAACTCCACACGCTCCGGACTCAGGTAGGTTTGCTTGGTCAGCGTGCCACGCTTATCGATGCAAAGCGTCATGATGGAGCCTATATAGTCGGTCGTGGTGATGATCTGCGCGGAGATCATCGGCTCGTCCACCCG
>JBASAV010000797.1:0-5442 GCA_049650785.1 Lewinella sp.
ATCTTCCCCTGATGGAATTGCTGTTTCGCGCCGCAACGGTCCACCGGCAGTACCACGATCCCAATGAAGTGCAGGTTTCCAGCCTGCTGAGTATCAAGACGGGGGGCTGTCCCGAAGACTGCGGCTACTGCCCACAGGCCGCCAGATACCACACGGACATCGAGGAGAATGCCCTGATGACGGTCGAGCAGGTACGCACCGCCGCCCAGCGGGCCAAGGGCCTGGGTAGCAGCCGCCTCTGCATGGGAGCCGCCTGGCGCAACGTGCGCGACGACGACGAATTCGACCAGGTCCTCGACCTGGTACGTACAGTCAATGGCCTGGATATGGAAGTCTGCGCTACCCTCGGCATGCTCACGCCAAATCAGGCAGAGCGTCTGGCCGCGGCCGGCCTTTACGCCTACAACCATAACCTGGACAGTAGCGAAGAATACTACCGGGAGGTGATTTCGACCCGCGGCTACGAGGACCGTCTGGAAACCATCGGTAACGCCCGCCGCGCCGGCCTCACGGTTTGTTCCGGTGGCATCATCGGTATGGGGGAGACGGTTGCCGACCGCCTGAAAATGCTGCTCACCCTGGCATCGCTGGATCCCGTACCGGAATCCGTCCCGATCAACGCCCTGGTGGCCGTCGAAGGAACACCCCTCGAGGAGCAGAAACCGGTAGACATCTTCGAGATGGTCCGGATGATCGCGGTGACCCGCATCGTCATCCCGTCCACCACCGTTCGGCTTAGTGCCGGGCGCAAGGATATGACCGCCGAAGGACAGGCCCTGTGTTTCTTCGCCGGTGCCGGATCGATCTTCGCCGGCGATAAGCTACTCACCACGCCCAACCCCGAAGCCTTCGCGGATATGGAGCTCTTTTCCGCACTCGGTATTCAGCCGACGCAAGCCTACGCAAAGGGCGAACGACCCACCCCCGGTACCGACCCCGGCCGGCCGACGGAAAAACAACGGATCAAGTGGAGCCGACCCGGCCACCGCATCGAACGTAACGAAGCGAAGCGGAAGTGACCTGGTACGGTAGTCGATGACTTCGTCATCTGTGTAGTACGATAGTGCGGTCGTCGCTTGTGCTATCCATTCGAGCATCTTGAGAACCCACTTAGCAATTTTAAAATAGCACACTATGAGTCGGACAATGGTCGCCGGTAACTGGAAAATGAATACCTCCCCCACCGAAGGAGCCAGCCTGATAAAGGATGTCCTGGAGAAAGTCGGAACCCCCGCCACCCGGGTGGTCTTCGGCGTGCCCGCCCTTCAGCTAATGCAAGCACAGGAACTGGTGGCTGGCAAAACGAATTACGCCATCGCGGCCCAGAATATGCACCAGGAAGAAAGTGGCGCCTACACGGGAGAGATCAGCGCCGGTATGCTGCGCGAGGTGGGTACCGAATATGTGATCCTCGGCCATAGTGAGCGTCGCGACTACGCCAGTGAGGACGACGATTTGATTAATCTCAAGATTCAACGGGCACTGGAGGCCGGCTTACGTCCCATCTACTGTTGCGGCGAGAAGCTGGATATCCGGGAAGACGGCAACCAGGAGGTCGTAGTCGGAAAGCAGATCGAGCAGGCATTATACTCCCTGGATCCAGAGCAGATCGCTAAGATCGTCATTGCTTACGAACCAGTCTGGGCTATCGGTACGGGCCGTACGGCCTCGAAGGAGCAGGCGCAGGACATGCATGCCTACATCCGGCGCATGATCGCCAACCAGTTCGGAGCGGATGTCGCTCAGAACATGACCATTCTCTACGGCGGATCGGTCAAGCCAAACAACGCCGAGGAATTGTTCTCCCAACCCGACGTAGACGGCGGACTAGTCGGTGGAGCGAGTCTGGACGCGGAGAGCTTTGCGGCCATTGTAAACGCGATCAAAGGATAGAAACCCTATCCTTCGATGTGGAAGGAAAGGGTGAAGGTCCGGCTGGTGACCTTGGACAGGACCCGGCTCTGCGCCAGCGTCGGATTGAACAGGAGGCTATTACCGATGCCGTGGCTGATCTTGAACTCCGGAGAGAGAATGAAGTAGGGGAAGAAGATTTGAACACCGGCACCGTATTCGATGGAATAGTCGTGCGGACTGATCCGGACCAGTTCTTCCGCCTGGCGGGTTCGACTCTCCGTAGCCACGTCGTAGCTGTACTTCATGCCCGCGATGAGGAATAAGCGCTTATCGCGGTACGGGGCACTTTTGTAGCGAAACGAGAAGGGTATCTCGATAAAGACGGACTCGATCTTCTCCTGCAGCTCGCGGCGGTTGACGGTACTCTGGGTATAGTTCAGCGTACGCTCGGCAAAACTAAATCCCGGGGTGAAGCGGAAGTCGAAGTACTTACCCAGCTTCAGGTTGCCGATGAGGTTGAGGTTAAAACCGGGACCGTTGAGGCTTTCGACCCCGACGATCGAGTCGACGTAGATGAAGTCATTACTCCGGTACGGAGTGTACCGGCTGGAGTTGAACCCCAGGGTGATGCCGAAATAGTACGGCTTTCCCTGAAAATCGTAGAAGTTATAGTTTTTCCCGCCCGTAAACTGGGCCTGAACGAAGGAGCACGAAAACAGGGCAAGAAAGAGAGTCAGCGCTAGCGGGTAGCGGTATAGATACTTGCGATGCCGAAAGTTAGTGCTTGCCATTCAGTGTTGTTATAGCCGACCCGATTCAGGATCTGTACGAAAGCTTTGCCGCTGGGAAATGCTTGCACGCTCTCAAATAAATAAGCATAGGCGCGCGGGTCCTTACTCTGTAAACGGCCGATAAGCGGCATAATTTTGCCGAAGTACAGATTAAAGCCCCAGCGGACGGGTGCGTAACGTATCCGACTAAATTCTAGTATGACCAACTTGCCTCCCGGTTTGAGAACGCGCCGCATTTCGGACAGGCCTTTCTCGAGGTTCTCGAAGTTCCGGACCCCGAAGGCGACCGTTACCGCATCGAAGGATTCGTCGGCGTAGGGCAGGTTTTCGCTGTCGCCCTGTTCCAGCTTGATGCGGTCCTCCAAACCCGCGGCCGTAACCTTCTTGCGGCCGTAAGCCAGCATACCTTCACTCAGGTCCACGCCGGTAACGTGTTTTGCGCCGGTGCGCAGGATAGTTTGAATCGCGACGTCAGCCGTTCCCGTGGCGACGTCCAGAACCAACTGGTGGCGATCCTCATCCAGCTCAGCGATGAGTTTTTTGCGCCAGAGGGTATCGACTCCTAAGGAAGTACCCCGGTTCAGCAGGTCGTAGGTGGGGGCAATGGAGTCGAACATGCGACCGACTTCCGATTTTTTGGACGACCCTTCACCGTAGGGCTTGACTACTCTTTCCGTACTTGACATATGGCTTACTTAACCCACCCATATAAGCTTTGGTTGAGCTATGATTTCAGGCACGATTTTTGTACCTTCGCGGGCGGGCGAAAGCGCCGGAATTTATTAACTCCTTGCCATTTATGCCAAATCAAAGAATCATCCCGGTCAATATTGAAGACCAGATGAAATCGGCTTACATCGACTACTCTATGTCGGTGATTGTGAGCCGGGCCCTGCCCGACGTTCGGGACGGTCTCAAGCCCGTGCACCGCCGGGTCCTCTTCGGAATGTCCGAACTGGGACTCAGCTACCGCGGCTCCCATAAGAAGAGCGCCCGTATTGTCGGCGAGGTCCTGGGTAAATATCACCCCCACGGCGACTCGTCGGTCTACGATACCATGGTGCGTATGGCCCAGGACTGGTCCCTTCGCTACCCGCTCGTGGACGGCCAGGGTAACTTTGGCTCGATGGACGGCGATAGTCCGGCCGCTATGCGGTACACCGAGGCCCGCCTGCAGCGCATCTCCGACAGCATTCTGGGTGACCTGGATAAAGACACCGTCGACTACCAGCTCAACTTCGACGATACGCTGAAGGAGCCCACCGTTATGCCTACGCGGATTCCCAACCTACTGGTCAACGGGGCAAGCGGTATCGCGGTTGGTATGGCCACCAATATGCTCCCCCACAACCTGAACGAAGTGGTGGACGGCGTCGTGGCGCTGGTTGACAATGCGGACATTACGGTTGATGAGCTCATGGAGCACGTGAAGGCTCCGGACTTCCCCACCGGTGGAATTATCTTCGGTATGGATGGCGTGCGGGAGGCTTTCCGCACCGGTCGTGGCCGGGTAGTCGTTCGTGGCCGTGCTAACATCAAGGTCGACGACAATGATCGGGAGACGATCATCATCAGCGAGATCCCCTACCAGGTGAATAAGGCCACCCTCGTGGCCAAGATCGCCGAACTGGTGAACGACGGAAAGATCACCGGCGTCAGTGCGGTACGGGACGAATCGGACCGCGACGGTTTGCGGATCGTGATCGAGGTCAAGCGGGATTCGATGGCAACCATCGTTCTCAGCTACCTATATAAGTACACCCCTCTTCAGTCAAGCTACGGTGTAAACAACGTCGCCCTGGTCAACGGTCGCCCGATGACCCTCAACCTGAAAGACCTCATCGAGGAGTTCGTTGCATTCCGTCTGGAAGTGATCCAGCGGAGAACCCGCTTCGAACTCAATAAGGCCCTGGCTCGCGCCCATATCCTCATCGGTCTGCTGATTGCCCTGGACTATCTGGATGAAGTTATCCGGTTGATTCGGGCCAGCGACAGTCCTGAGGAAGCTAAGACCGGACTGATGGCCGGGGACTTCGTTGAAGACAAAGAAGCCTTCTGGAAGAAATTCGGGGACCTGGTACAGGAAGTACAGACCGAGGAGCTGGTCGTGCTGGAGAATAACGTTATGAGTGAGGAGCAGGCCAAGGCTATCCTCGACATGCGTCTCCAGAAACTGACCGGCCTCGAGATTACCAAGATCCGGGACGAATACGCCGAGATTCGGGCACTCATCGATAACCTCCGCGCTATCCTCGAAAGTGAAGAACTGCAGCGGAACATTATCAAAGAAGAATTACACGACGTCAAGGCGCGCTTCGGTGATGACCGCCGTTCCGAGATCAGCCTGGATACCGCCGACATCAGCATCACCGACATGATCGCTGATGACGATGTAGTCGTTACGATATCGCACCTGGGTTACATCAAACGCACACCCGTAGCCGAATATCGCGCCCAGGGTCGTGGTGGACGTGGTAGCCGCGGCAGTAAAACCCGCGATGCTGATTTTGTAGAGCACCTGTTCATCGCCAGCAACCATAATTATCTGCTGCTCTTTACCGAACAGGGACGTTGCTACTGGCTGCGCATCTATGAGATACCGGAGGCCAGCAAGAATAGTGGCGGTCGCGTGATACAGAATATCCTCGCCATGCCGAAGGAAGACAACGTACGCGCTTACATCAGCGTAGCCGACCTGACGGACGAAGAATTCCTGAATTCCCATTCCGTGATCTTCGCCACCAAGCGTGGACAGGTAAAGAAGACCAGCCTGGAAGAATACAGCCGTCCCCGCACC
>JBASAV010000798.1:0-7468 GCA_049650785.1 Lewinella sp.
TCCTCACTGCGATTAGTCGGCAGACGAGCTTAACTCGGCTGACGACGGGTGCCACCCGGCTGGTCCGCCGAGCTACTGCCGGGAGGCTTGCCTGCTGGTCCGCCGAGCTATTACTAGGGAGCGTTTCATTTATTATCTGCATTGCCGCTCGTCGGCCCAGCTACGGGGAAAGCTTCCAGCTACGCTAGGCGGACAACTAATGCTTAAGCTCCAGCAACGCCTCAAACGTGATAAAATTCAACACCGCCTCATCCGTAGCCTCCAGTTTTACCCTGGGTGCCATACCGGCCTCGTAGGCCTCTTTCCACCGGAGTGCGCACAGGCACCAGGCGTCACCGGGCTTCAGACCGGGAAAATCGTACTGCGGAATGGGCGTACTCAGGTCGTTGCCCTTCGACTTGGTGAACGTCAAAAACTCCTGGGTCATGATCGCACAGACTACGTGCCGGCCGGCATCGAGCGGACCCGTGCGGCAATATCCGTCACGGTAGAACCCGGTCACCGGATCGGTGCAGCAGGCGATGAGGTCGTTGCCAAGTACGTTTTTCATGGGCAGGTATATAGTTGATGGGGTAACCGGACGCGATCGCCGGTCGTTCACCGGATCGTTTTATTTAGCAGCCCAATCCTCTATTATTCTGATATTTCCGTACGTATCCGATTAGGAGGATACGTAACGGGAACTTAACCCGCGTTTATCCCGGAATACGGGTGCCGGAGGGCCGTTGATCCGCCGGTATTGTCTTCTCCCGCGCTCCGCCGCCCAAAAATTTCTTGTACCTACCGCGACCCAAAGCGGGCCCGGCTTGTTACAAGCCTTCATGGCCACCCAAGAAGAGAAGCAAAAGTTCGACCTGTACCTCCTGTGGCGGGTGTTGGCACTGGCCAAACCATATAAGTGGGTCGCGATCCTGGCCATATCGCTGGCCGTGCTCCTGGCGCCCCTATCCATCGCGCGGCCCCGGTTGATCCAGAAGATGGTCGACGACTACATCTTTCAGGGCGACACCCAGGGGCTCACCTTCTGGGCCATGGTCATCGCCGGGCTCCTCGTCCTCGAAGCCCTATGCCGCTACTCCTTCGTTTACAGTTCCAACTGGCTCGGCCAATCGGTCATCCGGGACCTCCGGGTGCGGGTATTCAAGCACATCAACGGCCTACGCCTCAGCTACTTCGACAAGACGCCGATCGGCACCTCCACCACGCGCACGATCAACGATATCCAGTCGATCAACAGCATCTTCGCCGAAGGGGTGATCACCATCCTGGCCGACCTGATGTCCATCTTCGCCGTGCTGGCCATCATGCTGACCACCAGCTGGCGGCTGACGTTGATCTGCCTCACGACCATGCCCTTCCTGATGCTGGCGAGTTACCTCTTTAAGGAGGCGGTCAAGAAATCTTACCAACAGGTCCGCAGCCAGATCCAGAAGATGAACGGCTTTCTGCAGGAGCGCATCACGGGGATGCGAATCGTGCAAATCTTCAACGCGGAGGATTCCGAAGCGCGGAAATTCGCCGACATCAACGCCGACTACCGCAAGGCGAACATCGATGCTATCCTCTACTACGCCATTTTCTTTCCTACGGTCGACATCATCGCCGCGGCCAGCCTGGCCCTGATGGTCTGGTGGGGCGCGCAAGACGTGGCCCGCGCCGGCGGGGTTACCCTGGGCGCCCTGGTGGCCTTCCCGATCTACATCAATATGCTATTCCGCCCCATCCGCGTACTGGCTGATAAATTCAATACGCTGCAGATGGGATTGGTGGCCAGCGAGCGCGTCTTCAAGGTAGTCGACCGCGACGACCAAATCGAAAACACCGGCACGCACAAACCCGCCTCCCTGAACGGAGAAGTAGAATTCAAGAACGTCTGGTTCGCCTACACCGGCATCGAGTGGATCCTGAAGGACGTCACCTTCAAATTAAAACAGGGAGACACCCTGGCCATCGTGGGCAGTACCGGCTCCGGTAAAACCACCATCACGAACGTCATCAATCGCTTTTACGAATATCAGCGGGGGGAGATTCTCATCGATGATACCGACCTCCGGGAGTACGAACTCACCGCGCTGCGTAGCCGCATGGCTATGGTCCTGCAGGATGTATTCCTCTTTACCGGATCGGTGATGGAAAACATTACGCTGCGTGATCCATCCATCAGCCGCGAACGAGTCATCGAGTCCGCTAAGCTGATCGGCGCCCACGACTTCATCGAGCGCCTGCCGGGCGGCTATGATTACGACGTGATGGAGCGAGGGGCCACCCTGAGCATGGGGCAGCGTCAGCTGATCTCTTTCGTACGGGCCCTCGTCTTTGATCCGGATATTCTCATCCTGGACGAAGCGACCAGCAGCGTCGACCCGGAAACGGAGGGCGTCATCCAGCACGCCATCGAGAAACTGATCGACCGCCGGACCAGCATCGTCATCGCCCACCGGCTCAGTACCATCCGCAACGCCGATAACATTATGGTGCTGGAGAAAGGGGAGATCCAGGAATTCGGGCCCCACGAAGAGCTACTACAAATGGAAAACGGTCGCTACCGCGAACTCTACGAGATGCAGTTCCTCGAAACCGCCGAATAATATCCTACTTACTTGCCCTATATGATTACGGTGCGAGATTGTTGCCTCGCCACCTTACCCCCGTGTGCCCCTGCCTCTTAGCCTGTCATCTCCTTACGGGTACGTATTGCTTACTGGAAAACCTTTGTGGCTAAATGGCGAATTTGTCAATTGAAATTTTCGATTAACAACATATAGTCTATCTTTCTGTCTGGATAGCAATACTATTACTTTCACACCCACTATGGATAACTCTTCTCACAAACGCCTCGGTTTATTCGATAATCTGGCGGGTGACATTCCCGCCAGCGTCGTCGTCTTTTTCGTTGCTATACCGCTGTGTCTGGGCATTGCCCTGGCTAGTGGTGCGCCGCTATTTTCCGGCCTTATCGCGGGTATTATTGGCGGCATCGTGGTCGGAGCGGTTAGTGGCTCCCACGTTGGTGTCAGCGGTCCGGCCGCGGGACTAACGGCCATCGTACTTACGGCTATTACGGAGTTGGGCGACTTCCAGTTGTTCCTGACCTGTGTAGTGATTGGTGGGGTGCTCCAGGTAGCGTTCGGCTTACTCCGGGCGGGGGTGATCGGCTACTTCTTTCCTTCCTCGGTCATCAAAGGCATGCTTACCGGCATCGGTTTGATCATCATCCTGAAGCAGATTCCCCACTTCTTTGGCTACGATGCTGATCCCGAGGGCGACGATGCCTTCTTCCAGGCGGACGGGGAAAACACCTTCTCCGAGTTGTTCAATATGGTCAATTATACGGATGATGGTGCCACGACCATCGCCTTTATCGCCCTCGGCATTCTGATCCTGTGGGAGGCTGTCCTGTTAAAGAAGAGCAAGGCATTCAACATCATTCCCGGTCCGCTGGTAGCCGTGGCAGCGGGTATCATCTGGGAGTTGACCATGGGCAACGGTAACCTGGGTATCTCCGAACAGCACCTGGTCAATGTACCCGTTCCCTCCAGCTTCGACGACTTTGTGGGCCAGTTCAGCTTCCCGGATTTCAGCGCCATCGGCACGTTTTCCGTTTGGGTAACCGGTTTCACGATCGCCCTGGTGGCCAGTCTGGAAACCCTACTCTGCGTCGAGGCGACCGACAAGCTCGACCCCAGGCGCCGGGTGACCCCTACCAACCGGGAATTGCTCGCCCAGGGTACGGGTAACATCATCTCCGGCATGATTGGTGGTCTGCCGGTCACGCAGGTCATCGTGCGCAGCTCCGCTAACATTCAGTCCGGAGGGCGTACCAAGCTCTCGGCGATCATTCACGGCGTGCTGCTGCTCGTTTCGGTCATTTTCGTACCCGGCATTCTCAACCTGATCCCGCTGTCGGTGCTGGCGGCGATCCTGCTGCTGGTTGGCTACAAACTCGCCAAGCCGTCCACCTTCGTCGGCATGTACCGGGCCGGCTGGCGGCAGTTCATCCCGTTCATTGTGACGGTAGTGGCCATTGTCTTTACCGACCTGCTGATCGGCATCAGTCTCGGACTTGCGGTAGGGGTGATCGTGATTCTGTACTCCAGCTACCAGAATTCCCACTTCCTGCATATGAAGAGCGAGGAGGGAGAACGCGAGCATATCGAGATTACCCTGGCCGAGGAAGTCACCTTCTTCAATAAGGGAGCCATCCGCAGCCAGTTCGATAAGATTCCAGACGGCGCGCTGCTTACGCTCGACCTACGCAAAACGCAGTTCCTGGACTATGACGTCGTAGAGATCATGAATGACTTCGTGACCACCTTCGAGAACCGGAACGTTGACGTGGAAGTGATCACCGAGGAGGGGACGGTCATGAATCCGGAGAACTACTTCGACGTCCTGCAGATGCAGCACGCAGGTAGCGCACATTAAACCGTCCTTTCCGGCCGTCATTACTTACTGTTGCTCAAGATCGCATCGTACCGAGCCCGGTCGTTCAGCACCGCGATGGCTTCCCGAACCTCCTTGTCGTTACGCAACCCCATCTGTACCTGCCCGCGCTGGTAGTAGTAGCGGCCGGCGATTTCCTTCTCGATAATGTCGATGATTTCTTCTTTGAGGTCGGCGATAGCGGTGGCTTGCTCGCCATCCATCTTCTCCTGGATCGCCGCAAGCTCAGCACTGATGTCATAGCCCTCGGTTTCGGCGCGGACGGCGGCCTGTTCCAGGAGTTGCTCGGCCTTCGAGTCAAAGCTGAAGTCAGCCCGGTTGAGGTAGGTCTCGAAGTCGGTCCAATCCGTAAACTGGAAGTCGGCCACGGAGTCGATGGTCGGATGGTCACGTACCCAGTCGTTCACGTAGTCGAAGATGATGTATTCCTCCAGCAGGCCCTGGGCGACGTTATTCTTACCCAGCACATCCACTTCGATATCGGGAGCCACGCCACCGCTACCCAGCACGACACGGCCGGCGCGGGTCTTGAACTCGGGCCGCTGGTCGTCGGGGATGTCGTAGGGTTTCCCGTCCCGGTACTCGATGGCTTGGATACACCGGTTAGAGGGGATGTAGTACTTGGCGGTGGTGATCTTCACGCGGCTACCGTAGCCCGTTTCCATGATATTCTGCACCAGTCCCTTTCCGTAGCTCCGCTGGCCGATCAGCACGCCGCGATCGAGATCCTGCAGGGCACCGGAGACAATTTCCGAAGCGGAGGCCGAGCGGCCGTTGATGAGGACCGCTACGGGCAGTTCGGTATCCAGCGGATTGCCCTTGGTGGGGTAGCTGCGGTTCCAGTCGCGCACCTTACCCTTGGTGGTCACGATCAATTCGTCCTTCGGTACGAAGATGTTGACGATGTCCACCGCTTCGTTCAGCAGTCCGCCACCGTTGCCGCGCAAGTCCAGTACGACGCCGGTCAGGTCGGGGTTATCGGCACGGAGTTTTGCTACGGCATCGCGGACATTCTTTGCCGCATTCTGCGTGAAGGTGGTCAGGGCTACGTAGCCGACGTTCTGTTCCAGCATACCGCTGTAGGGGACGTTGGGGATGTCGACATCACCGCGTACCAGCTCCAGCTTCTTCATCCCTTCACCGGGGCGTTCTACGGTCAGGTTCATCACGGTACCGGGGAAGCCACGCATAATTTCTTCCAGTTGCTCGCGGTTGTAGCCGATGGTTTCGCGTTCGTCGATCTCCATCAGGCGGTCGCCCGTTTTCAGGCCGGCGGCGTCGGCGGGTTGATCCTTATACAGGGTCAGGATGGTGGGTAGTCCGTCGATGTATTCGATCTCGGCGCCGATGCCCTGGTACTGTCCGCTCTGGCGCAGGCGGGCGGTTTCCACATCGGTTTCACTGATGTAATTGGTGTAGGGATCGAGCGATTCGACCATGGCCTCGATACCGGTGCGCATCAGCTTGTTCGGCTCGATGTCGTCCACGTAGTACGTATTCACCTCCTTATACACATTCGTGTACACTTCGATGGCCTTCATGATCTCGAAGAACTTGTCGTTCACCGGATTAACGGTGGCGGCGGTCAGGCCGAGAAAGGCTACCGCACCGAGGGCAATAGCGAGGGGGCGTTTACGAAAGGACATAGGCTTAGCGTTTGGGATACCCCAAGATAACGCGGCAGCCGCCGGGTAGATTACCGTTTATTCTATTTGCGGCGGTGCGCGGGTGTATAGCTGCTGACAAAAGGGGGAGTGCTTGGTGGAAAGCCATCGTTCAGCGGCTACCTAGCTTCACCACAGAGGACAGGGAGGTGAGGTAGCGGAGGGGTCGCTGCGCGACGGAGGTTTACCGCAGAGACACGGAGGAGCGCTGAGTTTCGCCGAGCTGAAGTGATAGGTTCACCACGGAGGGTACTGAGGGTTTCACAAAGGAATCACAGAGGAGGGGCTGCAACACCGGCAGCACCCCGCCATGGGAAGAGACCACGGATTGAAAAACAGAACGGGGGCCAAAATCCCCTAGGCGAATCGAAAATGCACTTGCATTCAAATTGTCACCTCCGCGAAACGCTGCGGTTCTCGGCGGCTCTGCGGTTAACCCACGAGCCACAGGCGAGCAAAATTCTCTCTGTGGCACCCTCTGTGAAACCCTCCGTGCAGCGCAAAGCGCCCTCCGTGTTAAACCCACGAGCCGCAGGCGAGCAACCACGTGCAGCAGCAAAATCAAATATCACTAAATCCCCGATCAACACCCCTCCCCCCCCAAAACCAGTATGCGCTGCATCTTTCCGGTGCCTTTTTCGCGGATGACGAGCGTACCGCTCAAATCCCACCCTTCCTCGCCGACGTGCGGCCGTTCGTAAGTAACCTCGGAGGTAACTTCGTAGTCGTCATTAGCGTGGACAAAAGTTCTTGTCGTATTCACTTCACCGGGAGCGAAGCTGCCACTCACCTTCTCCAGCCTTTCTAATTGGCCGCCGAAAGTCCCCTCGGCACCTTCGTTTCTGGAGCTAAACCCGAACACGAATTGACCGATGGTCTTGTCCTCCGGCCAGAACGTGTACATACAACCCTCTACGGTACGGAACTCGTCGTACCCCATCAGTTTATAGCTCACGTCCCCACTCGCGATGGGTTCCGGCGTCACACCCGGCGCCGGTTGGGTCGCCGGGGGAGCACTCGTGGCTTCCCCCGGCGGCAGGTTCTTCCCAGCGCTACAGGCTAGCAGCAACAGGGGCAGCATGGTGAATAGGGTTTTCAAGGACTAGGTATTATGTCCGGGCCGTGCGTAGGATAGACGTACGGAATTGGTGCTTTGTTGGTAAATATCCAGCCCGACGGCGGTTAAGGTTTTTAACATTTCGTGGTCGACGTGCCCGGTGTCGGCAACTGCCTCATCGGGGACGAAGATTTCCTGCACCCGGCCGATGACGAACAGGGTGCCGTTGGCTTTGATGGGATACTCTTCTTCCAGTGTAAGCCCTAGTTTGATCGGGCTCTCCCTGACGTAGGGGGCTTTACAC
>JBASAV010000799.1:0-7920 GCA_049650785.1 Lewinella sp.
GCCATGGTGTCACGTTGACCCGCCCGCGGGCGGGGGTTAGGATTACTTTTTCTTGGCGGTCGCCTTCTTCTTGGCGGGTGCTTTCTTTTTCTTCGGAGCGGCTTTCTTCTTCGCCTTGAAGGCACCGGGCTGCTGCTCCTCGATGATCGCGTTCACCTCCTCCAGGGATAGCTCGGCGGCCTGCTCGCGCGTCATCTTCTTACTGTCTACCGTAGGTAGTTTAATGGACTTCTTCTTGAAACGGATGAAGGGGCCCCACCGTCCCTGCTCAACGTCGATCTTTTCGGCCTCGAAACGCTGGATGTAGCGCAGGGCTTCTTTCTCTTCCTTGGCCTGGATGAGCTCGGTCATTTCGTCCTTGCTCAGGTTGTCCGGATCGTAGCGTTTGGGGATATTGACGAACATGCCGTTGTACTTCAGGAAGGGTCCGAAGCGTCCCTTACCCTGCGTCACCGGTTGGCCTTTGTAGGTCATGACCGGCTCATCGGCCTTTTTCTTAGCGGCTACCAAGACCTTGGCATCCTTCAGGGTAGCGGAATGCGGATCATCGCCCTTTGGCAGGCTGATGAAGTCATCTCCCCAACGGATGTACGGTCCAAATCGGCCGATACCGACCACCGTTTCCCGACCTTCGATTTCGCCCAGCACCTTCGGCAGATCGAAGAGGGGTAGGGCCGTCTCCAGGTCAATCTCTTCCATACTAACCCCGGCGGGGAGGTTGGCATAGCGGGGTTTTTCTTCGGGCACCAACTCATCGGGCGCGCCGAGCTGAATGACGGGACCGTTCCGACTCAGGCGGACCAAAATAGTCTTACCCGTATCCGGATCGTTACCGAGAATGCGCTCCCCCGTTACCCGGTCGGCGCTTTCGGTGGTTTCCTCGACGGTTTCATGGAAGGGCAGGTAAAAATCCTCCAGCATTTGCGTCCACGTGATGTGCCCGTCGGCCACCTCGTCAAAGCGGTCCTCGATATCGGCGGTGAACTGGTAGGTCATGACATCCTCGAAATGCTCGTCGAGAAAGTCGCTGACCGCCATACCGATGTCGCTGGCGAAGAGACGATTTTTGACCGTACCGGTCACTTCCGTTTTCGTGTCGGAGTTGATGCTGCCGTCCTTCAGGGTCAGGACCTCGTAGCTCCTTTCCTCCCCGTCGCGGCTCTCGCGCGTCACGTAGCCCCGTTTGGGGTCCATAATCTTCGATACCGTAGGGGCGTAGGTAGAAGGCCGGCCGATACCCAGCTCTTCCAGCTGCTTCACCAGGCTCGCTTCGGTGTAGCGGGTCGGCGGACGGGTAAACCGCTGGGTGGCCGTCATCTCGCTGAGGGGCAGAATCTGTCCTTGCTCCAGTGGGGGCAGGATGCCCTTGGTGGTTTCGTCGTCTTCCTCGTCGTCATCGTTACTCTCGATGTAGAGCTTAAGGAAGCCATCGAATTTAAGTACCTCACCCTGAGCGCGCAGTCGGGCATCGGGAGCCTTGTCGACGGCAATATTGACCGTGGTTTTTTCCAGTTCGGCGTCCGCCATCTGGCTGGCTACGGTCCGCTTCCAGATCAGTTCGTACAGCCGCTGCTCGTCGCGATCGCCCTGGTTGATGGTGTGGCGATCGACGTAGCTGGGGCGTATGGCTTCGTGTGCCTCCTGGGCGTCCTTCTTCTTACTCTTGTAGCGGCGCACCTTGCTGTACTGGGTGCCGAACTCCTTGGTGACCTCCTTTTCAATGGCGGTCAGGGCGGTTTCCGAGAGGCTGATGCTATCGGTACGCATGTAGGTGATCAGACCGGCTTCGTATAAGCGCTGAGCGGTGCGCATGGTGCGCTCCACGTTCATGTACAGTTTACGGCTCGCTTCCTGCTGTAGGGTAGAGGTCGTAAAGGGCGGGGCCGGCTTGCGCTTAGTGGGCTTTACGTCGATGTCGCTGATGCTGAATTCAGCCCCCACGCATTTCTTTAAAAAGGCTTCCGCCGATTCCCGTTCGCTGAAGCGATCGGGGCTGTCAGCCTTCAGCTCGACTTCCTTACCCTGCTCGTTGCGAACCGTGAAGATGGCATTGACCCGGAAGAAGGGACTCGCTTCGAAGCCCATGATCTCGCGTTCCCGTTCCACGACCAGCTTAACCGTCACCGATTGTACGCGGCCGGCACTCAGACCAAACTTCACCTTTTTCCAGAGTACCCCGGAGAGTTCGTAGCCGACCAGGCGATCCAGTACGCGGCGGGCTTGCTGGGCATTGACCAGATTGACGTCCACCGTGCGCGGATTATTGATAGCTGCCTGGATAGCGGGGGGCGTAATCTCCCGGAAGACGATCCGCTTGGTGGAATCGACGGGTAGTTTAAGCACTTCGCAAAGGTGCCAGCTAATGGCCTCCCCTTCGCGGTCTTCGTCCGTCGCGAGCCAAACGGTGTCCACTTTGCTCACGGCGGCCTTCAGTTCCTTTACCACCTTGCGCTTCTCCGGAGAGACGACGTACTTGGTGGCAAAATTTCTTTCTACGTCCACCGCTCCGTCACCCTTGTCCAAATCGCGGACGTGTCCGAAGGAGGACTTGACGGTGTAGTCCTTCCCCAGGATTTTTTCGATGGTTTTCGCTTTGGCAGGGGACTCGACAATAAGTAGATTCTTCGGCATAGGTTCTTTGGGTTCCTCTAGAGTTACGATTCTAGGCGGCAATTAGTTGTTCGGCCAGCTTTCTTAGTATGTTTTTCGTCTCTGCGTCTGCCAGCACATCGGCGTCAATCAGCTGCTCGATACTGGAGATCGGTAAGCGATTCGGCAGTACCCACGCCCCCATATGGGCGAAGACGTCGGCCAGGTGGTCAACCCCCCGCAGGTTACCCGCCCGCCCGGAAGCGAGGCCGACAAGGGCTACGTGCTTGCCCGAAAAATTACCGGAGTAATCGATCACCGAGATACCATCCAGGAACAGTTTCAGTACGCCGGGGTAACTACCATTATACTCGGGGGCAAAGACGGCAAATTTACTTGTCGGCTGAATGTACGTCTTTTGTAAGGCGACCAGGTCGGCATCACCGGGTTTCCCTTTGTACATCTCTTCCTGGAAGTAGCCGTGGTGCAGATCGGCCATGTCGAGTACCAATGCTTCCTCACCGAGCTGCCGGAGCTGGTCGGCAAAGTAGTCAACGAAAAGTCGGGTACGGCTCTCGGGGCGGTTAGTGCCGGATATAACGGTGATCATGGGCAAGGCGTGGTGGGCAAACGTACGGCAAATTGCCAGGGTGCACCGGGTGTTGAAAATTTTTGCGCCGCAGCGCAGGAGGAAGATAATCGTGGAAGGGCAGTAGAATCAGTTCCTGCCGAACTTGCGCCATCCAAACGCGAGGGCCAGTAGGAGTAACCCGACGTAAATGAGGGGGGAGGCAAGGAGGCCGGTGCTCAGTCCCTCACTCTGTTCGCCAGCTAGTGCTTCGTCAGCGGAGCCGTTTCGTATGATCCCTCCTATGAGCATCGCCGCGGCGAGAAGGATTAGAAAAAGGAAAGCCAGATTGAATTTGCTCATAGGAGTGGGGTAGTCATTAGAACGGCAACGCCCCAACTTCGTTTGAAGATGGGGCGCGCCAGATGGTTAATTACCGCTATACGGTCTTCCGGTAACTAGTCATTCACCAAGGTGATAGTCAAGGTTGTACGGAGGGAACCTTGCCCTACATCGAAGGGTGTGTTATCGCTGCTTGTCGCCGATTGAAGATCCAGAACGATAGTCTGGGGGGCGGTGAGGAGGGTATCGACCAAAAATTCGATCATAAAGCTAGCTTCAGCGGGGGCGGTACTGGTAGAATCTGCATTCTGGAAGGGCACCACCAGGGTTCCACCGGTTTCGGTAGCACCCTCGATTGAATAAATGGAACCGTATTCGGCGGTACCACCTATGGCATAGTCAACGGTGACGTCCCCGCCGCCGGGAAAGAGATTCTGAATCACGACGTTGGTCGTGGAATCACCATCCTCGCTGATGACAAATTCGCTCATCCCACTTGCACCTCCGGTCGAAAAGCGCACGAATTTTTCTCCGGTTATAAGATCACCGAGAGCAAGTTCCTCTTCGTATGACTCATAGTCACAACCGGTGACCAGGAACCCGCAGATTAGGATGGATAGTATGGTTGGAATTCTCATTTTTAATAATTTGCGGGTGAATTAATTTTCGTACCACATCGGTGCGTCAAGGGCCTTGGGGCTGGGCGCATTCGGATTGGCACCTACCTCATCTGGTGGGTAGAAGAACCGGCGAACTATTCCACTGAGCTGACTGCCGGCGGGCACGGTCAGATTTGGGACTTTGGTACGTCGCCATTCAGCCCAACCGTCGGGGAGACGCTCGAAGTTAGCGATGTAGAGCTGCTGGCGGATGGCAAGCAGTGCATTGTTATCGTCCATGTCATTGATGTCTCCCAAACTCTCAATGTAAGCGTCGACTACGCTGTCATCTATCGCGTCGGCCGTACCATCGTACTCATCGATACTGGCGTGGATGCCGGCCGCGAACGCTTCCTGCGCGTCGCCGCTGGCCAGGCCACGCACGATTGCTTCCGCCAGCAACAGCTGGGTTTCACTGGCTACGATGTAGGTGTCGGGGCGGTCGGCACGAATGAGGGTCAGACTCAGCGCGGCAGCCGTTCCACTGGCACTACTGAAAGACCCGGGGCTGACGGAGGGGCCGTACTCGCCGGTACCCCAGGTATCCGGATCATCGGTTTCGTCGTAGAATATCGCTTTCCGAGGATCGTCCAGCGAGTTTATGAGATTAAATGAGGCATCACTGGCATAGTAAAATCCATTCTCTCCGTTGGCGAAGTTATTGAGAATGCCCCAGAACGGATTGTAATTACCCGGTGCATTAAGGTAATCGAGGGAAGCGTTCTGATCGGCGGTTTCCAGAAGAGGGCTGGAGGCCAACTCGGCAATTTCGGCGCTGACACTGCCTTCGTCTACGTTGGCGATATACATCAGAATTTTGAACCGAAGACTGTTGCCGGCGCGACGCCACAGGTCCATATCACCGTTATAAACCAGGTCACCACCTTCGATTTTGGCTGAGTTTTCATCAATCAGTCCGTCGGCGACGGCAAGATCCGCAACTAGGCCACGCAGGATGGTTTCCTGAGAATCAAAAACGGGTAGGGCGGTCACGAAATCGACGGCTTCGGTGTAAGGCACGTCCTCGTAGAGCATCGTAGCCTGCCAGAAGGTGAGGTCGTTGATGATCTTTGCCTGGGCAATAATATTGTTTCGCGTACCGGGCTCGGCCTCCAGGGCGGTAGTTTCCAGCAGCCCGCTGTTTTTAAGGACGCCGGTGTAAATATTGCCCCAAACGTTGCCCATCAGGAAGGTGTTGCTGCGTAGGCCCAACTGGTAGTCGCCAAGTACGCCCGCGGTAGCTTCGTAGTACTGAGGAATCGTTCCTATCCTCGCGTCAAGTTCCGACTCACGGATGTTGGAGAAGTTCACGAGGATCTCGGGAAACAAAAGGTTCGCGTCCACCTGCGTTGCGGCAAGGGGATCGTCATTGATATCGAGTTGGTCATCGCAGGCGGTTCCGAAAAGGAACAGCGAGGCCACCAAAGGGATTTTTATAAAATTGTTCATTGTTCTGTTTGGTTTAGCGAGTGCCGCGGGTACCGCGACACTCGCTAGGTGGTATGGATACTACTTTCCTTAAGCCTCGGATTAGAAGCCTAACCGTAGGTTTACGCCGAAGGTACGAGTGGTGGGAGGGCTGTTAAATTCAATGCCCGCTCCGTCGTTCGCGGAACCAAAAAGGTTGGATTCCGGATCGATGTGGGGGATCTCGCTGTAGAGGATAGCCAGGTTGCGGGCCTCTATACCAATCGTGACGGCGCTCAGCGGAATATTCGTCAGTAGCTCACTTGGCAAGCTGTAGTTGAGTGCGATCTCCCGCAACTTGATGAAGCTTGCGTCGAAGATGCTGTACTCCGTGACACCGCCGTCGGCGTAATTTTGCCAAAATGCCTGCGCGGTGACGGGTATATCGTTGGGCCGAATCGTACCGTCGGGGTCCTGCAGGTAGGCATCGGTGTCTATGAAGGAAGCATTCCGGTTAGCAGCCGTTTCGGAAGCAAGTCCGCTGGAACGCAGATTCGCAACGGTATTAGAGAACAGCAATCCTCCCTGACGGTAATCGAACGTGAAGCGAACGTTGACGCCTTTAAAGTTGATGTTGTTCGTCCAGCCGGCGATGAAATCCGGGTAAACATCTCCAATCCGCCGGTTATCGCCCGCGTTCCGCAGGCCAGTTTCCGGATTCACCAGTACACGTTGGTCCTCGAGTGCCAGACTGCTATCGGCGGTAACCCGCTCAAAGGTATTAGCATATAGACCGAAGCTTTCACCGGGTTCTGCCACGATCTGAAGGCTGTTGAAGCCAGAGTTGATAACTAGTCGGTCGGTCCCGGGCGACAGCTCGTCCACGACAAAGCGGTTCCTGGTGAAGGTGATGAGGGAGTTGTAAGTAAAATCAGCCGTCTTGATCGGTGTCACATTCAGCGTGATTTCAATCCCTTTGTTACTGGTTTGGCCCACGTTGAGTCGTTGAGCGCTGAAGCCGGTCGACTGGGGAATCGGCACCGCCAGAATCTGGTCGCTGGTTTTGACATCGTAGTAGGTCAAGTCAAGCCCTAACCGACCACTGAAGAACTGAAGTTCGGTACCGACCTCGAAGCTGTTCACACTTTCTGGACGAAGTCCTTCCGGGGGAATGGTGCCAGGTCCGGAAAAAGCCAGCCGGCCGTCAAACGGGAAGCTGGTAGCCGTGCCAAACTGACCGAAAGCAGTGGTCTGAGGGAAATAGTTGAAGGCTAACTGGTACGGATCGGTGTCACCACCTACTTCCGCATAACTGGACCGAATTTTACCAAAGCTCAGTATACCGTCACCAATATTGAAAGCATCCGTAAATACGAAGCTCAGCCCGACCGATGGGTAGAAGTAGCTGTTGTTAGCCAGGGGGAGGGTGGAGCTGAAGTCGTTCCGACCGGTAATGTTAAGCGAGAGGTAGTCACGGAACGTGAAGGTGACATCTCCATAGATACCATACAGCCGGCGTTCGCTGAAGTCGTTGCTCACGTTATTTACCTCCGCGTTACCGGTGCTGAACAACTGATCCACGGTAAGATTCACCGCCGAGTTTGTCAGGCGTTCAAAGACGCGGGTATTGTAGTTGAATCCGACAATTCCTTTTACAAAGATATCCTCGGTGAGGTTATTGGCGGCGGTAGCCAGGAAGTTGTAGTCCAGCTGACGCTGCTCGATGCGGTCGTCTGTAAAGTCTCCTTGTACCCGTCCCAGGGTGCCTTTGCGGTTGCTGCGGAAGCGATTGTCGGCAATAAAATCCACTCCAAGGCGGCCGGTGAACTGCAGCCAGAAAAGCGGCTCGTAAGTCAAGGCAAAGTTGCCGAATACGCGGTCGACTTCCGTATTGAACTGGTTTTCCAGTGCAATCCAGTAGGGGTTGTTGGTCGTCTCCGAAAGCGCGTTCAGCTGTTCGCCCACTCCGGACGATTCATCTACGTAATCCCGAATCAGGTTCAGATTGAGGTTACGTGGGAAGCCGTTGACAATTGGCGATAGTACGTTGGGGTCGTTACCCCCCTGCGCGACGCGACCGCCAGAGTTGGTGCGTACAAGGTTGATACCGAAACTGGAACTGATCTTTTGGTCAAATTTTTGTCCGGCATTCAGACCGAGCGTGATGCGATCGAGCTCCGAGCCGGGGAAGATACCCTGCTGATTAAGGCTGGTAGCGCTGAATCGGTAATTGCTGGTTTCACTGCCTCCGCCGATCGCGAGGTTATTGATGATAGTGCTGCCGGTTTCGTAGAAGTCACTGACGTTATCTGGATAGGCCTCCAAGGGTGCCATTTCTCCGGCAACGTTTTCCAC
>JBASAV010000800.1:0-10061 GCA_049650785.1 Lewinella sp.
GGTAGAATGGATACGTAACTACCACTCGGCGGACGCAGTCGCATATCCGGAAACTCCGCGGTGAAGAGCGGTGATTCGGATGCCTTTACTTCTTCCACCCTAAAGCTTTTCGGGGCCCGGGAAAGAATGTATTCCGTGATCGCCTCCCAGTCTCGCGGGGGGATGTCGGCACCGGTGGCCGCTATGAATTGCCGCATTCGGGGTAGTACGATGGTGTCCCAAACCGAGCGGGGCAGGTCGGAGGGTTCCGGAAGCTGGTGACAACTGCCGCAAGCCTGGGTGAAGCGATCTTGTCCTGAACCCGTTGGTCCGGAATGTTCCGTCCGATCGGAGAGTAGCCATCCGAGCCCGAAGAGGGCCATAAGGACCAGGCACGTACCGACTATCTTCATTTTCCATTCCCACTTTTGACCGTAGATGTGGCCGGTTCGCTTGAGTTGGAATAGCGGTCGTTCCATTCCGGACGATCTTCGAAGGGGGGCAATTCCCCCGGACGCCGATTGAGATGCTCGAAATCGGTCAGCGCCCGCATAAATGAGATGATATCGTTCATTTCTCCGGCCTGGAGACCCAGGGAGTCGAAGGGAAGGGTTTGGTGGTCCAGGTGAATTCCGATTCCTTTACCTCCGCCGCGGTTGTAAAAATCGACCACCTGCTGGAGGTCGTCGTAAACGCCATTGTGCATGTAGGGTGCGGTAACTTCTATGTTGCGGACCGTAGGCGTTTTGAAGGCGAAGGCCTGGTAGTAGGCTTCATCTTCGGGACGCCCGCTGCCGATACGCCCCGGATCCGAGTCCAGCGTAGCGCCAGTGACGGTGGCCGAGTCAGGAACGCCTAATACTTCCGTTTCGTTTTCCGCGTAGAACGGCGGCACCAGGCCGCTG
Organism: Lewinella sp.; assembly: GCA_049650785.1. Lineage (GTDB taxonomy): Bacteria > Bacteroidota > Bacteroidia > Chitinophagales > Saprospiraceae > Neolewinella. The sequence goes on from JBASAV010000800.1 coordinate 885, forward strand.
AAGGTGGGAGCAAAGTGGCAGGTGCCGCAGACGGCCTTACCCATAAATAGGTTGAATCCTTCCTGGACACGCGGTGCGAGTTCGTCGGTTTCTCCCCGCGCGTAGCGGTCGAACGGACTATCCATAGCGGTCAGGCTCTGCACGTACTGGGCCAGGGCGTCGCTGATACTCCAGGCGGAGAGCTGGTAGTCCGGGTGATCGCCGTAGGCTTCGGCAAAGAGCTCACGGTAGGCCGCACTCTGGGCCAGCCGGTCGGCTATGTCGGTAAAGTTGGTAGCAAATTCAAGCGTATCCACCACGACGTGACGGATCTGACGGTCCAGAAATTCCTCCCTTAGATCGTAAAAGTAGCGATCGGCGTATACGCTGTTGACCAGTGTGGGCGCATTACGAACGAAGCTTTTTTGCTTACCATCGGTGAAGGCCCGACCGGGGTTGTGACAGGAGGCACAACTCAGGTTGAGCCCCTTACTGAGGACGGGATCGAAGAACAGTAACTCCCCCAGCGCGAGGCGGCGGTCTCCCAGGGGGCCGGTCTCCGTACGCGCATAATAATCGGCATGGAGGAAATCTGCACTGAAGAGGGAGTGGGCGTCCGCGTTTACCGGATGACTTAGGCGGGGATCGTCGTGGGCCGTTTCAATCTCGAGCAGACGTTGGGCAACGGGCAGGTATTTGGTCAGGGGGTTGACTGCCTCACGAAGAAAGGTCAAACGGTCGAACGTCGCGAATTGTCCGCGTTCCAGTAGGCTTATCCCCCGGGTGAAAGCATCCCGGATCTCCCGGGCTACTGCTGGGTTTTGTTCCCCGATGAAAGGGTAGTACGGTTCCAGCCCGTCCGCCAAAGTCTGGAGCGCGGTCAAGCCTTCTCCGATTGCCGCGACGGATCCCGGTGTGTCAAAGCCAGTGACCCCTAGGGTGAAAATTCGAATGGCCTCTTCCCGGGCACCTTCAAAAATGTGGCGGTGTTGTAGTCGGATATTTCCGTAGTAGGTGGTCACTTGCTTACTGGCCACGCTAAGCTTGCGTACCTGCTCCTGGATTGCTTCCCATTCCGGGCTGTCATCGAATACCAATTCGTCGAGAACCTGCAGGCCAACGGGATCGATGACGACTATTTCCGGAACCTTTGGTTCGATCTTCGGCAGGGGGGCTCCGTTGAGATGCTGACGCACCGTCACCGGCTCCAGGTACTCCAGTAAGTATTCACACCGCTTGAAAGCCGTAAGCGTCCGAAGGTGCTGTGCCCGAAGGTGCTGGATAGGCACGCCCGTTTCGCACAGCTTACGGTAGGTTTTTACCTCGGTAGCAAACAGATCGAGGTCGCGGTGGAAGCGATCGCTTACCGTTTGCAGCGCATCGGTCAAGTCCTGACCCGGCGGCGGCCCGCTCAGGGAAGGAACCCGCCACAGGAACAGCATAAAGCCAAAGGAGAAGAGAAGGTATCTGGCAGATAGATTAGGGATACGCATGACTATAACGTAAGAGACCGGCGGGGTGAACACCCCGCCGGTCGGTAATCAACTGGAATGGAATTAATGCTTGATTAGCTTGACGAGCTGGCCTTCGTCCGAGCGCAGGTAATAAGCACCGGCTGGAAACGAGCTGACGTCGATCTGGTTGACGTTACGGAATACCCGTAGGCGCTGACCCGTCTGGTTGTACAGGGCGACGTCTTGCTGGCGATTCAGGAAAACCGTCTGCAACGTAGGGTTAGGGTAGATCTCCAACCCTTCGGCCTCCTCATTGATGCCGGTGGGGGGCAGCAGGGCAGTGGTTTGTAGTTCATCAAAGCCGTGGATGGCGAAGGTGAGCGAGTGGTTGTAGGGGAAGGGGTTGTCGGAGGACGGGTGCTGACTATTCACCAGCAGGCTTTTGCCGTCGGGGGTTGGCATGGCCCCTGTGATCTCCGCACCTACCGGGGTCACGGTGATCCGAATGAGGTCATCCACGGTAGCCGAATCTTCCGCAATCGGGAGCAGGTATAGCTCACACATCCGGTTCCGCACACCGCTTCCGCCCGATCCGTTCTCGGCCGGCATACGTCCGAACGTCTCTCCGTTCAGGTCTTCACAGATCACCAGAAACTGCTGGTCGTCGATCGTCATCACGTTCAGGCCGTCCGGGTTACTGAGGTGCTTATCTGGGTAGTTCTCCTGGGTGGGGCTTTCACTGAAGTAAGGACCGCCTTCGATCTTCACCGATATCTCCTCGGTTTCCGGGTCGTATTGCATGACGCGACCGTAGTAGTCCCAGTACTCGTCATCGAGGGCGGTGATGCCCTCTCCCTGCGCGGCGGCACGGGCGGCGTGGTGCGGGGCCACCACGGCACCGGCCTGCGCCTCGTCCCGCCAGGCTCCGGCAGGGTAATCGCGTCCGGTTTCGGTCCAGTAGATAATGCCCGAGGTCGGGTCAATCGCTACCCACTCGTTGCGGTTAAACATGGTGGCACCCGCGGCGATGGAAAGCGAGTCCAGGTGCAAAACGTTCCGGGCGTTGTCGTTGTCCAACTCCACCCATTTCTCATCGGCGTCGTGCTTGTATACGGACAGCGTTCCCAGGGTAAAGTCACCGGGCGTATCGGCTTCGAAGCGCAGGAAGAACGCGGGTGTCGCATCCACCCCGAGGTAGATGTACTTATTGTCTGCGCTGACGACGCCGCCCTCGAAGCCCTGCCGGCCCCAGTTGTACTGTTTGCGCACGGCCTTGGCTTCACGGGGGTCGATCTCGACCATCCAGTTGAAGTTTTCGTACTTCGCGATGGTATCGCCATCGATGAAGGGGAACTCGGGTGCGTTGACGGGGAAGGGGCGCAGGTCGCGGACGCCCTGGTTTATGCCGCTGCCAACGCTATTCTCGTCGAAGCCTACGGCGGAGGGGTAGGAGACGGGGGCCGGGTCGTACTGGTTGTAATTAGAGAAGTTGCCGTAGTTTATGGAAGCGTTGTCGTCACGGAACCATTCTTCCGCCGTCCAGATACGACCGTCGACGATGGAGCTGATGCCTCCGCAGTTCATACCGGTTTCGCCGACCGTGTTGACAAAATCGACATTGAAGAATTTGCCTTCGCGGCCGTCTTCCAGGTTCTGGTCCATGATCGTCAGGTCACCGGATTGGTCATCCCGGTTGACACGGAAGACGGTCATGCCGCCGCCGTCACCGATGCGGTCGTCGCGGTAGATCGATTCGTGATTGACGCTGATCCAGCCCAGGCTTTGATCGGTCGTGTCGGGTGTAAAGCCGATGAAGTCATGCCATTCCTTGGCGTTGGTCTGGTTGGCGTCGTTGCCGTAGGTTTCGGTTGTCTGAACCAGGTCGATGCCCCCGATAAAGAGGGTCTGCAGGCGGAGTGGACTGGCGGGCATAACCACTTCGACGGGGGCAAAATCGGTGGGTGCGTCTATTTCCGCGGGAAAAACCAGCTGAGCGGACAGCCCGGTAGTAGCAATGGTTAAAAAGAGGAGGTACAGTGTTCGCATAGGTGCTTTGGTTTGATGGTCCAAAGGTCTCTACGGGATACTGCGCAGGGAAATATGTTGTGATAAGTCTATATTACCAATTATCGTTCTGAAGTTAACCGTGGCTGAAGCGAATGTTAAGTCCCTAATCTGCATTTAACACGCGGAGGGAAAAATGACCTTCGTTTTAATATTACAAATATAATTATATGTTAAGATTATATAATATGAATTTATATAAATGTATAAAGTAATGATTTTAAGTAAGTTATTTCCTTGAGTTATCCTTTCATATGATCGAATGATCATGTTTGGAGTCGAACGGGAAGGCCTCTCGCCTGTAAATTGGAGTATGAATTCGACTGTTACCACCGCCCCCTCCAAACTCGAAGCCGCTAACCAGGCGGACATCGCCGAGTTGACCGCGCGCATTTACGACTACCAACGTGGCAAGGAAGATGAGGACCGTTTTAAGCATTACCGCCTTACGCGCGGGGTGTACGGTCAGCGCCAGTCCGGGGTTCATATGTTCCGTACTAAGATCCCCTTCGGACACCTCACCCCCAGCCAGCTGATCGCACTGGCCAACATGTCGGAGAAGTACACGAACGGCCGCCTGCACATCACCACCCGGCAGAATATCCAGATGCATTACGTCAAGCTGAACGACAGCCCGGCGATCTGGCAGGAGTTGGTTGACGCCGGCATGACGGCCCGGGAAGCCTGTGGAAATACGGTCCGTAACCTGACCGCCAGCCCGCTCGCTGGCGTCGATCCCGACGAACTCTTCGACGTGAGTCCTTATGTATATGCCTCCTTCGATTATTTCCTGCGTAATCCGATTTGCCAGGAGATGGGCCGGAAGATCAAACCAGCCTTCTCGAGCAGCGATCGCGATAGTGCTTTTACCTACTTCCACGATTTCGGATTCATCCCCCGCCTAAAGGATGGGGAGAAAGGATTTAAGGTGGTGATTGGTGGTGGACTGGGTGCCGTTTCCATGGTGGCCCATACCGCCTTTGAATTCTTGCCCGCCGATCAGATCATTCCCTTCATGGAAGCTTCAATCCGGGTATTCGACCGCTACGGTGAGCGGGAGAAGCGGATGAAGGCCCGGATGAAATTCCTGATCAAGGATCTGGGTTTTGACCGCTTCATGGAACTGGTCCACGAAGAGTGGCCGGCCATCGCCACCAAAAGCTACGTGGTAGATGAGTCCTTTCTGCCGACACTGGGCGCTATTCCGGAAGATACCTTTCCACCGGTCGAGCCGGTCGACCGCATCGCCTACGCCGAATGGCGCAAGACGAACGTCGTTGATCAAAAGCAGGAAGGTTTCCACGCCGTTGCCATCCGTGTACCGCTCGGTAACCTCGAGGCGGAGCAGGCCCGCCTCCTGGCGGAAGTGATCCGTAAGTACGCCAGCGACGATATCCGCCTGAGTGTACAGCAGGGTATGATCCTGCGCTTCGTACCGCCCAGCGCCTTACCTCACTTATATAACGGACTCTACGCGCTCGATCTGGGACTGCCCGGTTACGATACGACTGCGGATATCACCGCCTGCCCCGGCACCGATACCTGCGCCCTCGGCGTTACGAATTCCACCGGTTTGGCGCAGGTGCTGGAGGAGCTTGTCCGTGCGGAGTATCCCGAGATGGTCACCGAAGACGACATCCGCATCAAGATCAGTGGCTGCATGAATGCCTGCGGACAGCACATGGCCGCCAACATCGGCTTCCACGGCTCCAGCTTACGCGTCGGTGACCGCATTGCCCCGGCTATGCAGGTCGTGGTCGGCGGTGGCATCGCTCCGGACGGACGGGGCTTCATTGCTCAGAAGGTCATTAAGGTCCCTACCCGCCGTGTCCCCGATGTCATCCGTACCCTATTCCAGGACTACCGCGATCACGCCAACGAAGGGGAGTACTACAATGACTACGCCGAACGACAGGGAAAGCGGTATTTCTACGGTCTGCTCAAGGCTTTAGGGGACTCCTCCACCATCACCGACGATGAGTTTTACGACTGGGGACAGGACGACGAATACAAGCAGGAGATCGGGGTAGGGGAGTGTGCCGGCGTCAGTCTGGACGTCATTGGGGCCATCCTTAACGACAGCACGGAAAAACTGGACGCCGCCGCCATCAGCTTACAGGCCGATGCGCCCGCCGATGCCGGTTACCACGCCTACTCGGCTATGGTTACCGCGGCTAAGGCTCTGCTATTGTCTGAAGATCAAAAATGTAATACCCACATCGGTATCCTGCGCGATTTCCCCGAACACTTTGGCGATCGTTTCCCGGAAATTGAGGACTTCGAGTCCTTCGTACTCCGGATCAAGCGGACCGAACCCTCCAACGAATTCTCCTCTGCTTACCTTGCTGATGCCCGCGCCTTCGTAACCAAGGCCATCGCCACCCGCGAACGTCAACTCGATAAGACCGTAGTCAGCGAGTACTACAAAGCCTAAGGAAAGTACCTAAAACAGATTTTATGACACGGCCCCAGCAAAAACTTCGTACCCCTAAGGTCACGCTTGTCGGTGCCGGACCCGGTGATCCGGACCTCATCACGCGGAAGGGACTCCGGGCACTGGCCACCGCCGACGTGGTGCTCTACGATGCCCTGAGTAGCGAAGCCCTACTGGATGAAACACCGGATACGTGTCAGCGCATATTCGTCGGCAAACGTGCTGGTTGTCACTATAAGCGGCAGGAGCAAATTAACGAGCTCATCGTTGCCACCGCCCGCGAATACGGGCACGTAGTCAGGCTCAAGGGGGGAGACCCCTTCGTTTTTGGCCGCGGGCAGGAAGAGAAGGCATACGCGGAGGCCGCCGGTATTCCCGTAACGGTCGTGCCCGGTATCAGCAGCTGCATCAGCCTCCCGGAACTACAGGGCGTGGCACCCACCAGCCGCGGATACGCCGATAGCTTCTGGGTCATTACCGCCCACACCCGTAATGGGGGGCTGAGCGACGATCTTTTTCGGGCGGCTGGCTCCAACGCTACGGTCATTATCCTGATGGGTCTTGGACGCCTCGATCAAATCTGTGCGCTCTGGGACGCGGAAGGCCGGGGTAACCTCCCCGCGATGGTCATCCAGAATGGTAGCCGCCCCGACGAACGCTGCTGGGTGGGGACGGTCAACGATATTGCCCCCCGCGTACTCGCCGAACGCGACAAAGGGCCCGGCATAATCGTGCTGGGCGAAACGGTCAGCCAACACAAGGACTTCATCTCCCAGGTCAGGCATCAAGCAACTAACAACCGCTAACCAGCAACCAGCAACCAGCAACGAGTACCCAGCAACCAGCAACCAGCAACCCCCATGACCAACCCCCTCTATCCAGCCTTTTTCCGTCTTGACCGCCTCGAGATGTTGGTGGTAGGTGCCGGTCAGGTAGGGGAGGAAAAGCTGAGCTTCATCCTTAAGAGCAGTCCGAATGCACGCGTTACCGTGGTGGCGCCTTGGATGGGCGAGGAGCTACGTAGCTTACTCGATGACTACGAGCGGCAAACGGTAGAAGTAGATGGCGGCGGAGCGCAGGTAGCGAGATCTGCGGTCAAACCGGATGGTATTTGGCATACCCCGGTCGGCGGGCTTATCACCTGGTATCGTCGGGAATTCCAACCCGCGGACGTCAAGGAAGTAGACTTGGTGGTTGCCGCTACCAACTTTAAAGACGTCAATTATGCCGTCTGGGAGGCAGCCAAAGCCGAGCGCCGGCTTACCAATGTCGCCGATACCCCCTCGCTTTGCGATTTTTACCTCGGCAGTATTGTGACCCGTGGCCCCCTCAAAGTAGCCATCAGCACCAACGGCCAGAGCCCCACCTTTGCTAAGCGCTTCCGGCAGTGGCTGGAGGCCGAACTCCCGGAAGGGGAGACTACGGAACTGATTGAGAATTTACACGACTTCCGTGACCGGCTCACCGGGGACTTCCAGTCCAAGGTCCGTGAACTGAATACACTGACGAACGGTTTACTGTCCTCTGCGCTTCCCGGCCGTTCATGCCCCCCCGGCGGCTGCTTATTGGCGGCTGCCTCCAAACCGAATGATGTTTCCCCTGTGCCCGACGCCCCTAATCCGGAGAATGGCCAGGAAAATTTGAACTGACGATGAGCTTACCCCACTCAGAAACCGCCCTCACTTTAGATTTGGCGGCCCTAAACGAAGAGTTCGCGCCGCTGGGCTTCCAGGAGCGTATCGCTCGCTTGTACGAGTACTGTCCCGTAGATCAGGTTCTTTTCACCTCGAGCTTCGGCACCAAGTCCGTCGTCATGCTGACGCTGGTAAGTCGCGCCAACGCTGCGCAGAAGGTGCACATGCTCAATACCGGCTACCATTTTCCGGAAACCATGGCGTACAAGGACACGCTGGCAAATCTGACCGGATTACAGGTGGTCGAGATACATCCCGATCCCGAGCGTAATCGCTTGACCAGGGAGACCAGAATGTGGGAATCCCAGCCGGGGCGATGCTGTCACTACAATAAAGTCATGCCGCTACGGGCGGTGAAGGCTCGCCACAACGTCTGGATGTCCGGCGTGCACAGCTACCAAACGATGAACCGGGCGGCCATGGAAATCTTTGAAGAGGTGGACGGCCTGATTCACTTCCATCCGCTTATCGATATCGAAGAAGGAGAATTTCTCTACCTGCTCGAAAAAGATAAACTGCCGCGGCATCCGCTCGAAGCCCTCGGCTATGGATCCATCGGTTGTACGCACTGTACCCGGCCCGGTCAGGGCAGAGCCGGACGCTGGGCCGGGTCCGACAAGGACGAATGCGGCCTCCACATATCCTGATTTAAAGATTATCGGAAGTACCGATTCAAGTAATAGAAAATGATTAAAACTGATATCCTCATCATCGGCGCCGGCCCGGTCGGCTTGTTTACCGTCTTCGAGGCGGGTCTGCTTAAAATGCGTTGTCACTTGGTTGACTCGTTGGGCCAACCCGGCGGTCAATTGACCGAGATTTATCCCAAAAAACCGATCTACGATATCCCCGGCTATCCCAGTGTACTGGCCGGCGAGTTGGTGGAAAATCTGATGGAGCAGATCAAGCCCTTCAACCCGGGCTTTACCCTGGGCGAACGTGCCGAGTCGCTGGAAAAAGTCGGAGAGAAAATGTACCGGCTGACCACCAGCCGGGGCACCGTCATTGAGGCGCCCGTTATCTGTATTGCCGGAGGCCTGGGCTGTTTCGAACCCCGCAAGCCGCCGATCCCCAACATCGAGAAGTTTGAAGACAGCGGCGTAGCCTACGTCATCCGTGACCCCGAAGTGTACCGGGACCGCAAGGTGCTGCTCGCTGGTGGAGGTGATTCGGCCCTCGACTGGACCATCTTTTTGGCCGACGTGGCGAAAGAAGTTACGCTCGTACACCGGCGCGATAGTTTCCGTGGAGCACTGGATAGTGTGGAAAAGGTCCAGGACCTGGCCCAAAGCGGACGGATCAATCTGATCACCAATGCGCAAGCCGTCGGCATCGTCGGCGATAACGAAGTGGAAGGTGTCACCGTCAAGCATAAGTCGGGTGAACAGGAAGTTGTCCAGGTGGATGATTTTGTACCCCTGTTCGGCCTCTCGCCAAAGCTCGGTCCGATCGCCGATTGGAACCTGACCATTGATAAGAATGCCATTGAAGTAGATACCCGAGATTACAGCACCGGAGTAGAAGGTATCTACGCTATTGGTGATATTAATAC
>JBASAV010000801.1:0-3670 GCA_049650785.1 Lewinella sp.
TTGTTACGCTGACCCGCCGGTATGGACCAGTCGACCAGGCTGGCAGACACGACCGCCGCCATCAGCAAAGCTACCAACGTTCCCGGCAGGACCCTGTGGGCTGCTGGCAGGGGTAGCCAGCGTGGAATCAAAGCGAAAAGAAAGCCCAGCACGGGTACGGAAAGCAGCAGGGAAAGTATGGTCACCAGTCGTTCCGTGGAAGCCTGAGCACCCAGCGCCGACCAGGCGTCGGAGGACAACAAGAAGTCGGAGTAATAAAGCCATTGGTAGGTAAACGGACTGCCCAGATAGTCCACGGCATCCACATTCAGTACCGCCATTCCCGTGAACAGAACCAGCAGGATGGCGAAGGCTCCCAAAATCCAGGGTCCGGTGCGGCGCGGGAACAGCCATAATGCCAGGTAACCGATAATGACCGTTCCCGAAATCAGACAGATATCCTGCATCCCGGCAGCAAGTAACTTGCCGCTACCACGCCGGAACAGGTTGGCGACCGGCATATCGAATATATCGGCACGGGCAAGTAAGTGTATCGCAATGCCCCCCAAGCCTGTGCCCACCAGAAGATCGGCGTACCGGCCGGTGCGGTCATCCCGATCTCCACCGGTAAAAATCCTGGCCAGGGTATAGGCGATTAGTAAGGCGGCCAGCAACCAGGCTCCCCAGGCTTGACCGGAATCGGGCTGCGTACCGTCCGCCACTTCCGGGCTTCCTTCCACCCGAATACGATCGACCGCACCTACGGTGATGGTGGCTCCGGATGCTAGATCCCAGTAATCGCGGTAGCGACCATCATCCCCGCGGGTAATCCAGAAGCAGTAATAAACGTCTTCCCCCGCTGGCAGGTGAATACTAGCCAGGAAACCGGAATCTACCCGGGTCATTGGTGTACCCAACAGCGTACCGACTCGCTTAGTACCCGGATGGATCCGCAGTAAGGAGTCCATATCCGAATTCACCGGCTTCCAGGTAAGGAATACCTCTCCCACATCCGGCCCGCTATACATTATCTGCTGGATGATCGTATCGCCGGATCCGCCCCGCAGCATAGATGCTACGGCAAGGAGTAAGAGTAAAAAGCAACCCCGAAGTTTAATCATCGCTTAACGTAGAATTCATATAGCTGCAAGCTAAGCGATACGGCAGTTGTTTTAGGGAATGTATCCGATTAGGAGTCCCAGGTAGAAGAAAAGACAAAACAGGGAGAGCAGAAAGAGCAGATCGCGTTTACGCGTCGGGGTAACGATATTCATCTGAGGTGTTTTTCGTTACCACAAGATCCGGTGCACATGCACTTGGGCACAGGACGCTATCTGGCAGGGCGTTCCGGCAAAATCGTACCAGTCAAGATACTACCGAAATCATAACTAACTGACGATCAAACCATCACATAAGATGAGCCCGTTATCGTATTCGTCGTAATTTCCCCGGGCTTCGTCGACTGCTTTTGCATTGCCTCCCCCATCCGCCTAGTTTTAGGGCAATCAAAAGAATATACTACCATGAATGTCTTCGGACGCTACTTCCTCTACCTCGCCGACTGTCTGATCATGCTGTTTGTCATCGGCATGCAGTTCTTCATTTTTCGCGGTGAACTGCCATTTGGACACGATACCGACCGCTGGCTTCCCATCCTGCTCGGTGGCGGAAGTGTTGGCATGGTCACCTTACTGGGGGGTACGCTGTACTGGACCATCGTTGACTACCATGATGAATTGACCGAGCTGCGTCGTTCCACGATCGTATCCAGCGAGACCGGTGAGCCGCTCGACCTCTCTACCCGCTTTCTGCGCTCCTTCCTGAAAGCACTCACCTTATTTACCTTTCCGGTCCTGATGCTATTCGCCGTATTCAGCGAGGGCCACCGGTTTCTGCACGACTATATCGCTAAAACGGAGCGAGTTTCCAACTAAGTTCCGCCCTTAAATGGTCACTTTTCCTGCGCTCCGGCGCCCTACCCCAGCGGCTCGATGTACCTATCCAGTGCGTTGAAGCGGACCTCCCCGCCTACCGGTAGCGTACACATGTCCTTGATGTGGCCGATCGGCAATCCGTAGGCAACGGGGATGCCCAGATCACCCAAACGGTCGGTCAGGGTTTCCCGCAGGGTGAGCGACCGATCGTCGGCGTCGGCCTCGCAGTCGTGGAAAGTGCCCAGTATGATTCCGCCGGCCTCCCGTAAGTTCCACGCCTGCCGCAGTTGTGTTAGCATACGGTCAACCCGGTAAGGCTTCTCCCCTACTTCCTCGATGAACAGGAGTTTGTCCGTTAGATCGGGTATCGCGCCGGTACCGACCATGGCCGCCAGTAGGCTCAGATTGCCGCCCCATAGGGTTCCTGTCGCGGAGCCGGGGTGGATGACGTACTGCTCTTCCGTCCGCTCGGCCAGTTCGATGCGCTGCCACTCCTCTCCTTCCATTACCGCATTCCGCAGATACCTTTCGGTAAAGGGGGTGAACTCCGAGCTGCCCACCGGACCGTGGTAGGTGATGAGGCCCGTCTGCAGACTGATAGCATTCAACAGTGCGGTAATATCACTGTAGCCGATCAGGATTTTGGGATTGCGCCTGATCAGTTCGTAGTTCAGCTGCGGCAGTAAACGAGCGCTCCCGTAGCCGCCGCGGGCACACCAGACGGCCTTGACATCCCGGTCGGCGAACATGGCGTGCAGATCGTCCAGTCGTTCCTGATCGGTTCCGGCCAGGAAACCGCGCTCCGAACGGAGGTAGCGGCCCGGTTTGACCGTCAGCCCGAGGCCTTCAATCTGGCGGTAGGCCCGCTCCAAGCTCTTATCGTCTATGTAGCTGGCGGGCGTAAGGAGACCCACCGTATCGCCCTTTTTCAGGCGCGACGGAAAGGTATTTTGGCGGCGGAGCGCGGGAGAAGCGGTAGCCAAAGCGGGGAAGGCAAATCCGGCGGCGAGGGTCGCGGCAAAAGTTCTACGGTCCATACCGCCAAGGTAACCAACAAAGAACGCCCTCCGTGGGAAACGGAGGGCGCTGTAAATGGGACTACAAATTGTAATCTAGTGCGTCTTGGCGGGCTATATGCCGTAGCTGATACCGAAGGAGAATTCGCGGCCTCGCTCGTAGCTCTGGAAGATGTACTCCCGATCGAAGGTCGAGTATGATTCAAAAGCGGGATCAAGCAGGTTACGGGCCCGGAGGCTCAGCGTGAAGTTCTGAATCTTCTTGCTGAGGCTGACGTCCAGCTGGCCCCGGCCACGCTCGTACACGTCGGGCGAGTTGGCCGCACCGATACCCTGCAGGCGGTTACCGAAGTAGTTGAAGGCTACCATCGCGTCCCAACCGGAGTTGGGGGCCGTGTAGGACAGGTTGGCGTTAACTACCAGGGGAGACTGGCCGTTGAAGGGTCGCTCCTGGCTGGCTGTGGGATCTTCCCGCAGGTTGATTTCGTACTCCTGCTCATCGATCAGCTGTTTGGACTCGATCACCGAAAGGTTGGTACTGATTGTGAAGTTCTCCAGCTTTGATGAGACGAACCCGAGACTCTTACGGGCTTCCACTTCCAGACCATACAGGCTGGCGCTTTCGGAGTTGGTCCAGGTGAATTGCTGGTCGTCGGCCAGGCGGAAAGTAGTTACGATCGGATTGCGGAACCGTTTGTAGAAGGCACTAAGTGCCAGTACCTCCCCGGCATTGGGGAAGAT
>JBASAV010000802.1:0-5465 GCA_049650785.1 Lewinella sp.
GTGTAAGGGGTGCCGCTAAACTTAAAGTCGCATGTATAAAATTTTATGTCTGCTCGTGCTCACGGGTACGGGTTTCAGTCTGACCGCGCAGAGCTTTGACGTATCCGGTATTATTACCGATGCGGAAAGTGGGGACCCCCTTATCGGAGCGAGCGTAATCGTTGCCTCCACGCCGGAGGACGGTAGTGTGAGGGGTACCGTTACCGACCTGGACGGTTCCTTTACAATTACCGACGTCACCGCCGGAGCCGAGCTGCGAATAACCTACACCGGATACGCGCCAACTACCGTAACGGTAGCGGACGATCAGCCCCTTACCATCGAACTATCCTCCGACGTCCAGGCGCTGGATGAGGTGGTTGTCATCGGCTACGGCACCCAAACGAAGCGCAACGTGACCGGGGCCGTTTCCACCGTTGATTCGGAAACCATTACGGACCTCAAGCCGCAGAAAATCGAGCAGGCCCTGCAGGGCACTGTAGCGGGGGTAAACGTAACGACGCAATCCGGCGCACCGGGTGCCGGACTGAATATCCGGATCCGCGGCGTTTCTACCAACGGACAGAACGCTCCGCTGGTGATCATTGACGGGTATCAGGGCGACCTGAGTACGGTGAACCCCGCCGACATCGAAACCATCACGGTACTGAAGGACGCCCAGGCTGCGGTGTACGGTACGGTGGGTGCTAACGGCGTCATCCTCATCACGACCAAGACCGGCGATAAGAATCAGCCGACGCGCATCAGCTATAATACTTACGTAGGAACGCAGGAAAGCTCCCGCTCGCTGGATCTGCTTAATGCGACGGAGTACGCCCTGCTCCTCAACGAATCCTACGCCGCGGGCGGCCAGCCGCTCCCCTACCCTGATGCCACCAACCTGGGTACGGGCACCGATTACCAGAGCGAAGTCTTCGGTAATGCCCCCATCATGAGCCACGACCTGACGGCCTCCGGCGGCAGCGACCGGATCACCTACTCCATCGGCGGATCCTTCCTCGACCAGGAGGGCATCATCGGGGGTGACAAGTCAGCCTTCACCCGCGCTACCGGTCGCGTCAGCCTGGGCGTCGATCTGGCCAGCCGGCTGAAGCTGAATACCAACATTATCTATACCTATCTGGAGCGGAATTCGCTCAGCGAGAACGGGCTCGGTTCGGTGCTGTTTAACGCCCTTAACACCCCGCCTACGCTGCCCTTGAGGAACGAAGACGGCGAATTTACCCTTGTCCCGAATTCGCCCGGACTCGGCATTGAGGTCATCAACCCCGCCGCGCAGATCGCCAACACCTACAACGACTACAACCTGAATAAGCTGAACGGACAGGCTACGCTGGACTGGAACCTGATCGACGACTTCACCCTTACCGGTCGTATAGGCTTCAATACCTCGAACAGCGAGAGCCGGGTATTCAACCCGTTGATCAGCTACGGCGGTAAGGTCTTCGACGTGACCCGCAGCAGCGTGAATCAGAACGGCATCAACGATAATAACTATTCCATCGACCTCTACGGTACCTACGACCGGGCGTTCGGGGAGGCGCACCAGTTAACTGCTACCGTTGGCACCACTGTCTTCCGGGAAATAGGTAACGGACTATTTGCCACCGGCTTCGATGTTCCCAACAACAGCGTCGAATTTGCGGACATCAGCGTGGCCACCGGTACCAGTCCGGAAGGGGCGCGCGACGTGGGCTCGTACAGCTACGACGAGCGCCGCCTGAGTTACTTCGGCCGCGTACAGTACAACTACAACGAGCGCTACTTCGCCTCGGCGATGCTGCGGCGCGACGCATCAACCAAATTCGGCCCGCAGAACCGCTCGGCCCTCTTCCCTTCCTTCACCGCCGGCGTGATCGTACTGGATGAGAACACCCTTTCCGACAACAGCGTGATCGACCTGCTTAAGTTCCGCCTGAGCTACGGTATCCTCGGTAACGACCAGATCCTCAACAACGGCTACATCGGAACGCTTAGCGGCGAGGCTACCTACGTATTCGACGGTGTGCTGGTCAATGGAACGGCCATCGGCGCGCTGCCGAATCCCGCCCTGCAGTGGGAGGAGGCCAAAAAATTCAACGCCGGCTTCGACCTGAACCTGCTGGACTACAAACTCAGCGTGGTGGCCGACTACTTCATCAACACCCGCGATAACCTGCTGATCAGTAACATTCCGGTATCGGGTATCGTCGGCACGGCCGCTCCCGGTAGTGCGGCTCCGACGGTTAACGCCGGCGCGGTACGCAACCAGGGACTGGAGCTTGCCCTCAACTACCGGCAGCGCTTCAACAGCGACTGGCGGATTAACCTGAATTACAACTTTACTACCCTCGACAACGAGGTACTGGAAGTGAATAACGGTACCGGTTTCATCGAGGGCGGCGGCTTCGGCGTCGGCCAGTTGGCTCCCTCGCGCATGGAGGTCGGCCTACCCATCGGTTACTTCTACGGCTACCAGACCGACGGCATCTTCCAGACCGCGGCGGACCTGGAAGGCGCACCCTCCCAGATTGCCCTCGGTGCAGAGGCACAGCCCGGTGACCTGCGCTACGTGGATACCAACGGCGACGGTGTCATCACCCCCGACGACCGTACCTACATCGGCGATCCGATCGCCAATATGACCATGGGTTTCAACGCCCAGGTGAGCTTCCGTCGCTTCGACTTCACGGCCTACGCCTTCGCCAGCCTGGGCAACGAGATCGTACGCAACTACGAGCGTGCCCTGAGCGACGTGAACCGACTGGATTACTACCTGGATCGGTGGACGGGCCCCGGCAGCACGAACGAAGTGCCCCGCGTGACGAACGCCGCCACGGCTAACCGAGTATTCTCTGACTTCTACGTGGAGGACGGTTCGTTTCTGCGCCTACAAACGGTGACCCTTGGCTACACCCTCCCGCTGAACATTGGCAACCGCTCTGATTCCAGCTTGCGGCTCTACTTCAGCGGCAACAACCTGCTCACCTTCTCCGACTACCTGGGTTACGATCCCGCGGCTTCCAGCGGTGCCCCCATCGGTAGCGGTATTGATTTCGGCTTCTACCCCATCGCCCGTTCCTTCCTCGTCGGCGCTAACCTCAGCCTGTAACCACCAACGATTATGCACAAGCTAAAAACAACATTCCTGCTCGGGGCCGCTCTCTTCGTCAGCCTGACGGCGTGTGAGGAGGACTTCATCGGCCGCGACCCGGTCTACTCCATCGACTCCGAGAATTACTTTAATACGCCGGCGGACTACGACAATGCCCTCATTGCCGCATACGACCTCCTACAGCCGACCTATCTCAATGTAATGCTGGGCGAAATTGCTTCCGACAATACCCTGGCGGGCGGTGAGAGCGCAAACGACGTCATCGGCTTTCAGCAGGTCGACGACATGATCCATACGCCGGTCAATGACCAGGTAGATAATATCTGGGACTGGATGTACGCCGGCGTCAACCGCGCCACTTTCCTCCTGGAGTTCCAGGATAAGATTGATTTCGAGGGCAAGGCTCAGATCCTGGCCGAGGCCCGTTTCCTGCGTGCTTACTACAATTTTGAACTGGTCAAGTGGTTCGGCCCGATTCCGATCAAGCCGGAAGCCCGCTTCGCGCTGGGTGATGAGAACGCCATTCCTCGCAGTCCGGTAAGTGAGGTGTACGACCTGATCGAATCCGACCTGATGGCCGCGATCCCCGATCTGGCCGCTACGGCCCCGCAGGTCGGACGCGTACCCAAAGCCGCGGCCCAGGCCCTGCTCGGCAAGGCTTACCTCTACCAGGAGGACTACGCCCAGGCGGCCTCCGTACTTCAGGAGGTTATCCAGTCCGGTAACTACGTACTGGAGGAGTTCGACGGCATCTTCGAGCCGGCGGGCGAGAACGGCCCCGGCTCCATCTTCGAGGTGCAGTACTCCGACGCCGAGGGTGCCGGCTTCGGCTGCCTGCAGTGTAGCGAGGGCAACATCGCCGTCGGCTTTAACGGCATCCGTAACTATAGTGGTCCCGTATTCGACGCCGGCTTCAGTTTCAACCTACCCGTACAGGAAGCTTACGATGCCTTCGAGCCCGGTGACGGCCGCCGTGATGTCAGCATTCTGGATATCGAGGCGTGGGCCGACGAGACCGGCGCAACCTACGGCACCGGCTACGAGCACACCGGCTACTACAATCGCAAGTACATCGCTCGCAAGGGAGATACCAACATCGGCGATCAGAACCTGACCAACCCGAACAACTACCGCGCCATTCGCTACGCCGACGTTCTCTTGATGGCGGCCGAAGCGCTGAATGCCACCGGGCAGGACGAGCAGGCGCGGGAATACCTGAATATGGTCCGTCGCCGTGCCTTCGGCGACGAGGATCACGACATCAGTGCCTCCGGTGACGCCCTGCGCGACTTCATCCTGGCCGAGCGCCGACTGGAACTCGTAGGGGAAGGTCACCGCTTCTTCGACCTCGTCCGCACGGGCCGGGCCGCCGCCGAAATTGACGGATTCACCGCCGGCAAGAACGAACGCTTTCCGATACCCTTCGAGGAGATCCAGTTTTCCGGGGGGAATTGGGCGCAGAATCCGGGGTATTAGCGGACTCGTGTCCTAACAACGCAAGCATGCTCCAGGGCCTAGACATCGGATGGCCCCTCCGCTTTTGCTCGGCAAGACATCCGATGACAGGCCCTCAACCATCTATAAATACAGTTATGAAACTGACTACAATATTTTCTTTCTTCTTGCTCCTCTTCCTAGCCAGTGGCTGCGAAGACGACCTGATGATGCCCGATCTCGACAGCGCCGCCATGCCGAGTGAGTTATCGCTGGATTTCCAGATCACGGGCGATAACACCGGCACCGTGACGGTACGTCCCGGCGGCCAGGCGGTTACGGCCTTTTCCGTTGACTTCGGGGACGGCGGTGCCATGGGCACCAGTATGGCTCCCGGTGAAACGGTGACCCACGTTTACGACGAGGGGGTCTATACCGTGACCCTGGAAGCCATGAACATCAACGGCGAGACGACCACCTACACGGAGGAACTGACCGTCAGCTTCCGGGCTCCGGAGAATCTGGACGTTACGGTGACCCCTACGGCGGGCAACCCGCTATCGATCGACGTCACGGCCACCGCCGACCTGGAAACCAACTTCCTGGCCTACTTCGGAGAAGATCCCGATGAAGAGCCGGTTTCCTTCCAGGAGGGCGAAACGGTGAGCTACGAGTACGGTACCACCGGCGAGTACGAACTGGTAGTGGAAGCACGCAGCGGTGGCGCAGCCACGGTAAGTGACACCATCACCGTGACCATCAATAATCCCATCTTCCTGCCCCTCACCTTTGAGGATGCTAGCAAGCAGTACAACTTCCTCGGATTCGGAGGCGCTACCGCCGAGGTAGTCGACAATCCCGACGCTGGTGGCATGAACACCAGCGCCCGGGTAGCCAGACTGAATAAGCAGCAGGATTCCGAAGTATGGGCCGGCGT
>JBASAV010000803.1:0-4969 GCA_049650785.1 Lewinella sp.
ACGATCTATTGATTGCCGGCAACGCGAAGAATGGGGTAGAGCTGTACCTGCAACAGCCCAACGGCACCATGCAAAAGCCGCTAGCCATGGGCCGTACTTCCAATAGCACCCACCGGATTACGGACCTGGCGGTTGCCGACCTGAATAACGATCAGCTCCCGGTCATCTACGTGGCCCAGGGGGGCTACGGTATGGGGGCGGACGGGGAGTTCCAGCCGGACTACTGGCTCGCCAATCAGGGGGATGGCCGGTTCTCCGTAGCGCAAGCCTTCCCCGAACTATCCGGTCCGGCGAGCACGGTGGCTATAGGGGGTACCGGCCCTACCGCCGGGTACCCCTTGATCTTCCTGGGTGGTCATGCCATAACCGGATCCTATCCCCTCAATGAACGGAGCTATCTACTGGCCGCCGATGAAAGCGGACAGTACCGCTCAGTGGAATTACCCGAACACAACGCGCTGCGTGACCTGGGATTGGTGAACGATGCCGCTTGGCACGACGTCGACGGGGATGGCCAAGCCGAATTAATCGTCGTCGGCGAATGGATGCCGGTCACGGTGCTATCCACCGATGGGCGCAGCGTAAGGAATGTCACGGCGGATTATTTCCCGGATTCACCGAACGGTTGGTGGTATAACCTATTACTCGATGATTTCAACGGAGACGGGCGCGTCGATATGCTAGTCGGAAACGAAGGCCTAAACAATCAATACGGGGCAAGTTCCGAAAGCCCGGTAACGCTCTACGCCGCCGACCAGGATAACAACGGCAGCATCGACCCGATCTTTAGTTACTACATCGACGGCACTCGCTATCCCGATCTGACCCGGGATGAGCTACTATCCCAACTCAGCGGGCAACGGGCCCGCTATACGAATTACGCCAGTTACGCCGACGTGACCGCTGATGAGCTCGAAGCCGGCTTTGAAAAAGAAGGCCACCGAATGACCGCCGACCGGCTGGAAACAAGCCTGTTCCTATCCGGTATGGATGGTAAGTTTAAATTGGCACAACTACCCATCGAAGCGCAGTACGCACCGGTCTACGCTTCCTGCAGCGTGGATGCCACCGGCGATGGTATTCCCGACATCATCCTCGGCGGCAATGAAGTAAGGGCCAGGCTGCGCTACGGCAGTTCGGACGCCAACGCGGGTACCCTGTTGCGTGGGAAAGGGGACGGCACCTTTGAGTACGTTCCCCAGTCGAGTTCCGGTTTGCGGTTTACCGGATCGGTCCGGTCGCTGGCGCTCTTTGGGGATGTACTGCTCGTAGGGGTGCAGGAGGGCGACCTGACGGCAAGGGCTTGGTAGGGAACCCCGTACCTTCGCCGCCGCATGGCTGACCCCACCCAACTGCTGCATCCCCTACCGCCCGGAACGGAGACCACTCCCCCACCCGACCGCTTCACCTTTCCCTTTTACTACCGGCCGCATCCCCTGGCGACGGCCGCCGCCGAAGACTTACAAGCCCACCTCAAGAGTGCAAAAAGCTGGGAGTTCGATTTCGGCCTGGAGGACACGGGCACCGGCCGACAAGGGAAAATGTTTGGGGTTTTGGTGACACGTGGTCGCGATGGCAAGCTGGGATATCTGGCCGCCTACTCGGGTAAGCTCGCCGATAGTAACCACCTGCCCGGCTTCGTTCCTCCGGTGTACGACCTGCTTGACGAGCGCGGCTTTTACCGCAGCGGGGAAGCGGAGATCAACGAGGTAACCAAGGAGCTGGAGGCACTACGCGCCGACCCGGCGTACCTCGAGGCCAAACAGGTGCTGGAATCCACGAAACTAGACGCCGAGCAGGAACTTCGCCGCGAACGAAGCGCGGTGAAAGCGGGCAAACAACGCCGCCGCCAGGAGCGCGAATCTGCGGCTGAATTACCGACCGCCACCTTCGAAGCCCTGGAAAAACGCCTTGCCGCGGAAAGCATTCGCGAGAGCTACGGACTGAAGGACCTGAAACGGGCCCTGGAGCACCGCGTTAAACTGGCGGAGGAGGTCGTATCCGGCTACGAAGCAGTGATCAGCGGCACCGAGAACAGACGGCGGGAGATGTCCGCCGCCCTCCAGGATCGCATTTTTACCGAGTATGCCTTCCTGAATGCCGAGGGTCGGTCGCGGGGACTAGGCAGCATATTTGCCGAAACGGTATTCGGCGTACCCCCGGCGGGGGCGGGAGAATGCGCCGCGCCCAAATTGCTACAGTACGCCTTTGCTAACGATCTGCACCCGGTGGCGCTGGCCGAGTTCTGGTGGGGGCAGTCACCGGGATCCGAAATCCGGCAACACGGCCAGTACTATCCCGCCTGTAAGGGAAAGTGTGAACCGATCCTGTCACATATGTTGCAGGGCATGCCCGTTGATCCCAATCCCCTGCTGGTCAATCCCGCTAAGGATAAGCGGCTACGCACCGTCTACGAAGACGAGCACCTCCTGGTGATTGACAAGCCCGCCGAGTTTCTTTCCGTTCCGGGGCGGCACATCGAAGATTCCGTGTACCACCGCATTCGCGATAAATACCCCGAGGCGACCGGTCCGCTGATCGTACACCGATTAGACATGTCGACCAGCGGGCTATTACTCGTATCCAAACGTAAGGAAATACACAAGCAGCTTCAGCGGCAATTCTTTCGCCGCTCGGTGGAGAAGCGCTACCAGGCACTGATCCAGGGAGTGCTGGAGCCGGAAGAAGGCTTCATCGATCTCCCCCTCCGCGGCGACCTGAATGACCGACCGCGTCAGATTGTCTGTCAGACACACGGAAAGACCGCCCGGACACGCTGGGAAAAGGTGGGAGAGGCCTCGTCCACTACGCGGGTAGACCTTTGGCCGATCACCGGGCGCACCCACCAACTACGGGTCCACTGCGCCCATCCCGACGGCCTGAATGCGCCGATTGTCGGTGATGATCTGTACGGCCAACCGGGCGATCGGTTGTGCCTGCACGCCGCCTGGCTGGCCTTCGTCCACCCCGTGACGAAGAAACGCATGGAGCTGGATTCCGCCGTTCCCTTCTAAAGGGTTCATTTCCTGCGCACCGGCGCCCAATGAACAATTTTTCGCCGCTCACCGATAAATAGGAGAACGTAATCCCACACTATGAAAGCTATTTATCCCTACCTCCTGTCTTCCCTACTACTGGCACTGTGGAGCTGCGAGAGTAACGATACCACCACGGAAACCCGCGAAGCCGACCTGCCGGAAACGGAAGCGGCCATCGAGGAAGAAACCATCCCCGCCAATATGGCGCCGGAATTTGTCGAAGTCCTGGAAGCCCACGGCGGTCTTTCTAATTGGAACAACGCCGAAGGCCTCAGCTTCCTGATTCAAGGATTTCCTACCGGCGACGGCGAACGTACCATCAGTGACTACCATAAGGTGAATCTGCGTAATCGCTACCACCAGATCGAAGGGGAAGGCTACCAGATCGTATCCCGGGGCGACACCACCTGGGTAACCCCCGACATGCAAGTGACCGGCATCCCGCCCCGGCTGTATCAGGGAGCCTCTTTTTATTTAATGGGCATGCCCTTCGTGTTCGCCGATCAGGGCTTAACGATCACCTATGCGGGCGAAGCGGAATTTGGGGAAGAAACCGTAGACCAGTTCAACGTACAGGTTCCCGATGACATGGGCGACGGCGGCAACGACTACCAACTTTACACCAGTCCCACCACCCACCAGCTTCAGTACGCCACCTTCAGCGTGAACTACCCCGCCGTGGCCGATATGGATCTGCGTCAGATGGTCGAATTCAATGAATGGCAAAGCATCGACGGTCTGGTTATGCCCTCTGTCCTGGTCCTCTACACCGCCCAGGGCGAAATAACCGAAGGGACACCGGGCTCGACCATCAGCTTCGAGCGGGTTGCCCTGGCTGACAATCCCTTCAGCGAAGCGGTATTCGGCACCCCGGAAGGCGCCATCGTGGATGAAACCGCTTACACCAATTAGAAAGAATTACGTACCCAAGCCGGGGCGACCGTTGGGGTACAGTATGCCCTTTTCTAGTCGGAACAAGTGAGTGAACGGGTCAATTTTGAAGTCAAGGTGGCCGTCCAGATCCGCGTAGGCAATATTGGGTCGGCTCAGGGCGAAATGCAGGCCGGCGGCGATGCCCAGGCCGCATTCGTCCAAACACCCGACCATGACGTCATTGGCCGCTGACTTAGCTACCGAGTTGATGTGAAGTGCCGGCCAGATACCGCCGACCTTCTGCAATTTGATGTTGATCATATCGGTCAACTCGTGCTGGGTTAGGCGGAAGGCATCGCTAAGGGTCTTCAGACTTTCATCGGCCATGACCGCAATGGGCGAGTCGCGGGTGAGGGTACCCATGACGGCTTCCTCATTGACGCTGGTTGGCTGCTCCAAAATGTCCACACCGAGCGGTTGCGCGGCACTGATGAAGTGCAACGCCTGCTCCAGCGTGTAGCCCTGATTACCGTCGAAGCGAAGGGTAATATCCGGGTACTTTTTCCGGACAGCCCGGATGCGGGCGATGTCTTCGCGGTAGTCTAATCCACCCTTGATCTTCAGAATATTAAACCCTTGCTCTACGTACTGCCGCGCGCGTAGCACGGTATCCTCCTGATTCAAAATCCCGATGGTCACACTCGTCGCGATCTGTGAGCGATAACCACCCAGGAATTCGTACAGCGGAACGCCGGCTTTCTTGGCCACGAGATCGTACAGCGCGCTGTCTACCATGGCCAGTGCTGAGCTCTTGATCTCGAGGCGCAACTCCTCCAAAAGACGGGCGTAGTGGTAGGGATTCTGCCCGATCAGGGCGGGCATGATGTGATCGAGGATGGACCGTTCGACATCCGCAGCCGTCTCATCGGTGACCACCATATCGGGGGCCGCGCACCCGAATCCTACGAATCCATCGTCGGTGCTAAGCTTCAAAACAAAGTTGGCCGCCTCCCCGATGGTCTCGTAGGCGATGGTATAAGGCTCGATCAGTTCAAGGT
>JBASAV010000804.1:0-12527 GCA_049650785.1 Lewinella sp.
TGGGGAAACTAGCCGCTCTGCGCGAGAGCTTCCGGCTGGGTGCATTCGCTTTTCAGGTCCGTGTATAGGGAAAGCGAACTTCGCTTAGTAGCGCAGGTGGCCGCGGTAGGGGAAGGTAGCCGTTTCGACGTCGTCCTTAAAGTCCAGCCGGCCGGACACCCCTTCAAAGGTACCCGTTCCGCTGTCCCGGATGATGGGATGCTGGCACCGGCCGAATATCTCCGCCCCCAGGAATAGGCCGTCCTCGGCACACCCCTCGTACTTGGAAGAGAAGAAGTAGTCGGTCCAGAACGTTCCGAACTCACCCTGGTAGGTGCCGACGAAGTATTCCGTTCCGCTTTCCCGGTACGTTCCGCTAGGCGAACAGCCGAACTCCTCTACGAAGACGTAGAGGCATCCCTGCAGGTCACCGTCCAGGAGAAGGGCGTAATCCGCACTCTCGCCCGCCACGTCGCAGTCAGCCTCCGTGGGGAAGATGCCAACCCCGTCGATCTGGGTGGCCCCCTTGGGCGCGGCCTTGGCAAAGGAATCGGCCTTCAAAGCCAGGTTCTCGGCGGAGATGGTCAGGTCGGGGGTGTCGGTCTTCTCGCAGCTACATATGAGTAGCGCGAGGGATAAGAATAAGGAAGAACGGAGCAACAGTTGCATAGCGTAGGATTAAGAGGTAAATCAATGTTGATTAACCCCCGCAAGAAAGGAGGGGGTGCCATCTCCTCCTTGCGTTATTTATGCAAAAGCTTGTATTAATCCTGCACAATTCACGGCAGCCGATCGATTTTTGCTGGTAGCAGCAGGGGGATCGGCTGTACGGTCGGTAGCTGAGATGATTCCTCAGATCAAAAGCAAAAAGAGGATAAAACTCACGGGAAAAAGGATGCGCGCTACCCGGTCAATTTTCCGCGAAAGATGGCGACGTCCCGCCTCGGCCTGGTAGCTGGTGATGACCGACTCCAGGAAGGCCAGGAAGACGAAGAAATTCGCCCCGGCCGAAAATTTATCCAGGTACGTCAGGTAGGATAGGGGAGGTACGAGCTGGGATACACTGAACTGTAGGGCGATCAGCGTGAGGATGGCCGTGACGGACACGGTCAGTTGTGCCGAAATCTCTTCCGGGCTGATCCAGAAGGCGCCCCATGACATGAATACGATCAGGGTAACCGGCAGCAGGACCTTCCAGAAATAGTAGGTTGGGTGACGGGTCAGGGCATACTGAAAACTCACCGATGGAATGCTCCGGCCCGGCCCGTGCAGAGATGTACTGGCAGCCCCGGCGAACTGGATATCCCAGGCCGTCAGATCCTGGAATCCCGGCATGATGCCATTGCCCCTGGCCGTGTCGGCCAGGATCCGGTAGGCCGGTCGCTCGAAGGTGAATAATTCAATGGTCAGCAGTTGGTCGTCGTAGGGGAAGTCAGTAAAATCAAACCGTTGCTGGATGGTGCCGATCATTCGCTGGTTGAAGTGAGCCATACCCCTGGCATCCACGTCAATCCCTTCCGGCTCCACCGGCTCCAGGCTGACAAGGTTTCGGATCTGAATGCGGGGCACCAACTCGGCGGAGTATGCTAAAGTCGTATCGCGCAGGCCATCGACGAGCCACCGGGTATCCAGCAGAAACTCCGCGGTGATCGCTTCGCGGGTATCGTCGATATTGATGAGGTCGAGCAGGATAAGCCGGACGTGGAGGTCCGTAGAATCCGCCTGCGTGTGGGCGGTAAAGGGCAGTACACACAACAGGTGGAAAAGGAAGCTGGCTTTCATCGTGGGATAAGGTACATACCCGTAATTTTCTATGACCTGCTATATTCCGGTTGGTGGGCGGCGGAGCGCAGGATAAAAGCTCTAAAACTTGCAGGTAAACCCTAACCGCACCACCTGACTCTCGTACAGATTCTCGTAGCGTGCCGTAGAGCTCTCGCCGTCGGTCTCCTGCCGCAGTCCGAAGTCGTTGAAGATATTTGTGACGGAGAGGACAGCTTCCCCCCGCCCGGCGCATACCGGCCGGCTGATGGCCAGGTCTACGGAAGAGCAGCGTGCCCGAGCAGGCATCGATACGGATGCGGTCGACAGTCCCTTCGAAGCGATGGAGGTTTACCCCAGGGTGGACGGCAATCGGAAGTTGGCTTTGCTGTCGTGGACGCGTATGATGACGCGGTAGAAGCCTATTGCTAATTCACATAATGTCACCTCAGCGAATTGCGGGTGATTACCTTGGGAAGGAGTCATCCCAACCCGAGCAATGGATAAATTCGTCTTCCTGCCAGTATTGTTTCTGCTACTGACTGCATGTGTTTCGGATACGGAGCAAAGATCAGGGATTGCCACGCCGGAACCAGTCGATGCTGTCGTTCAGGCCGAAGCAACGGCTCCCGACGGACCAATCGTCAGTTTTTCCTTCGACGATGGGATAACCAAGGATATCCTTGACTATCGGTTCGAGGAGTGGAACGGGATGCTGTTAGCTGCCCTGAGGGAGGCCGATATCAAAGCGACCTTCTTCGTTACCGGGAGGAATAAGCTTACCGACAAAGGGAAGTATCTGCTGGAAAGCTGGGATAGCCTCAACCACCAAATCGCCAATCACACGTTCACTCACCCCTATCTCAACGCTGAGGATGTGTCTGTTGAAGCTTTTCGACTGGAATTAATTAAAACGGATGCGGTCATCAACGGCTACAAGGGGTACACGAAGCTGTTCCGCTTCCCCTATCTGAAGGAGGGGGGGACGGAGGAAAAAGTCAGTGGTTTCCGTGGTGTACTGGACGAATACGGCTACCAAAATGGGTATGTGACGATCGATGCTTCGGACTGGTACATCAACGCGGAATTCATAAAGGCGATGCGTAGCCATGCGGAGGCGGACAGCATTGTCGATCAGTTTAGGGCCTTTTACATACAGCATATCCTGGAACGGGCAACCTTCTACGAAGCACTCGGAATACGGGTGACGGGAAGACACATTCCGCATACGCTACTCTTGCACCACAATCTGACTTCCGCTTTATTCTTGCCCAGCCTGATCGAGGCGTTTGAGACCATAGGTTGGCGGGTCATTGACTCCCCGACGGCCCTAGCCGATACCCTATACAACCAAGTTCCACCGGCAGAATTCGCCGGCGAAAGCCTGATTTATGCGCTGGCAATGGAGGCGGGTTACGGGGATGAACTACGCTACCCGGCGGAAGACAGTCGGTACGAGCACCCGAAAATGGTAGAGGCCGGACTTATCCAGTAGGAAGTCCTACCGATACCTTAGGAGCCAGACGGGGTGTCAGCCAGCCGAAAAGCTCATCGACGGAGTTCACCATAGCCTCGGGTTCCAACGCGGATAATGCCGCCGAATCGGCCGTGACCGACCAGGCGGCAGCTACAATTTGCGTACCGACGTTTCGTGCGGCCGTCACATCGCCGGTGGAGTCGCCTATGTACACCGCTTCCTGTGGGAAAAGGTGCCAGTCGGATAACACCCGATGTAGCGCTTCCTCCTTACGTGGACCCAGGCGAGAGCCGGTTTCGACAACTTCGAAGATCGATTCCAATCCGAATTGCCTTAAGGATATGTGCGTGCTTTCCTGCCCCTTACCGGTAACCAGCCCCAACCTTACGCCCCGTTGCCGGAGATAATAAAGGAGGGTAACCATCCCATCAAAGGGTTGGGGATACCGCTCGTGGAGCCGCTCGTAGTGCCCCAAAAAATCCGCCAGACTCTGCTCGTAGTGGTTGGGAGCAAGGGCCTGGATCGTACCCTCCTCGGACGGGCCGAAGGTCGCGATGATCTCCTCGTCGGTCAACTTGCGCCCCGCGGCCGGCTCTATGGCCAGCCGGAACGCCTCGATACAGAGCGGCAGGGTATCCGCGAGCGTGCCGTCTAAGTCGAATAGTACGGCCTGAATGGTTGGTCGAACGGGTTCGTCCCGGGCGGAGGATACACCTACTTCGGAAGCACGGTCGCCGTAGTTAGTGAGCTTTAGGGTCAGTAGCGACAGCGCCAGTATCAAGGTCAGTCCATTCGCAAACATCACCGGCACGTCAGCTACCCACAAGCCGTACAGTAACCAGAGAAAGACGCCACTACAGAATAGAACCAGCATCGGCAAGGATAGATCCCGGGTAGATTTCGACCGCCAGCTGTGCCACACCTGTGGAACGTAGGCGCCCGTGGTGAGCGAGGCGGCAACTAGGCCAAGAATAAATGGAGACATGGATGCGGGGTACGGGGTGGGATCTAGCGCAAACGGTCGCATGGTTTAGTAGTTTCAAATAGCCACCTTTATTCCTACGGAGATTGCGAATGGACTACTTGGCTGGATTTCCTGATATCGTCAGAAAATAATCCACTTATCTCATTCGTCCACCTGCGCATTCTCGGACCAATGCTAATGGACAGCGGGGACGCTCACATATTCGAATTCATATCCCTGGAGCCGGTCCAGGTAGAGATAAGATGCCACGAATTTGCGGTGCTCCGTGGTGGTCATCTTTTCCAACAGATGCAGGGCGGGGATGTAGCTGACCAGGTTTCCATTGGACGAGCTGAATTTTCCGTCTTCTACGTAAGCTACTTCGCTATCGTCCTGCACCTGTAAATTCGGATAGTCCTTCTGTAGCTGTTCGCCCCCGCCGATCCACGTGACTATTTTATGTCCGTCCGCAATCCCGGCGGCACCGATCAGTTGGGCTCCGGCACAGTTGCTTACCGTGTAGCTGGTCTCCTCGTTCTTGTCGCGGATGAATTGCACGATTCGCTCGTTATGGACTTGCTCGTACATAACGTACGCGCTGGGCACGAAGAGCGCGGTCAGGGTAGGGGCGTTGGCGAAGGTGTAGTCCGGGACAAACTTCAGCCCCTCCTCGGTAGTGATAGGGTCGATCGTCTCCGCGATGGTCACCACGTTGAAGAGTTGCTGCCCGTCTTCCGTGGGTTTGCTGAATACATCGGAGGTGGCCACCACCTCACTCTGGAGTACGCCATCGTACATGAGTAAGCCGATGGTAGGAAGATCTTGTTGGAATGGCCGAATGTACTTTTCTACGGCGGTGGTGTCCCCGGAGATGGGCTCCGGGGGTAGGCCGGCAGCGGATTGGGTGGATGATTCCGAATCGCAGGAACTCAGAACAATTGCCATAGCCAGTAGGGCCAATAAGCCGAGTTTACTCATGGTCTCTTGGTTTGCTTCGTAAATCAGGTAACCCGTGATAGGTGGTTAAGATTAACGGAGCATGAGGCTCCCCGGGGGTGGGGATCCGGCGGGCGGTGGCCTTGTCTACTCATTCACCAATCCGCTCCGTCAACCGCACGGTGATCCCATCCCCGGCCTCTTTGCCGATGGCCTTGCGGATCTCCGCCTTGACCGGCAGTTTGTGATTACCGTCGCCGAGGGCAAGGAAGGCGGTTTCGAAGGGTTGTTCATCCATCGTCCCTTTTACCTTCACGCGGCCCCTCGTGCCGAAAAAGGAGGCCGACTCCGGCCAGATGACGTAGGTGTGCCCTCCCTTGGCGGGACTCTTTTGCAGTTGGGCCTGGAAGGTCTGATCGAGTTGCTTTTGCATGATGGTAGATTTAAGTGATGGTGTTGTAGCGCGGGATAATTTCCTGACCCCGCGTATTCCATATTAATCAAAGCTAGGCATCTCCCGAATCAGTCTACTTGACCTATGACAAGTAATTATGCCAGACCCGCGCTCCATTGATCTAAATCACGAACAGGTTGCCCTCATCAAGCGCCTCCGGTCCTATACCGTAGAACACACCAATGCCGTGGTCTTGCCGAGTATAACAAAGCTTCGAGGGTCAGTGTGAATAGGTCCGAATCGGCCGGATACCGTGACCTTTCCCAATATTCAGCTTACCTGCGCTACGGCGCAATAAAGCTTTATCCGCTACTGATTTGCTCTTCCTCTCGGCACAAAGCGGCTAGCTCATCACCTCCCGAATAACGCTACCGGCCACATCCGTCAATCGGAAGTGCCGCCCCTGAAACGGATAGGTGAATTTCTCGTGGTCGAAACCCAGTAGCTTCAGCACCGTGGCCTGCACGTCGTGTACATGCGCCCGGTCGCGGACCCCCGCGTAGCCGATCTCATCCGTTTCGCCGTACACGACGCCCGGTTTGACGCCGCCGCCCGCCATCCACATGGTGAAGGCTTCCCCGTGGTGGTCGCGGCCCAGGAACGGCATTTCGACGCCGCCGCGGTTCTCCCGCATCGGAGTGCGGCCGAATTCGCCGCCCCACACCACCAGCGTGTCTTCCAGCATGCCGCGCTGTTTCAGGTCCTTGATCAGGGCGGCCATCGGGCGGTCGATGCCCCGGCACCGGGCCGGTAATCCCTCATTCAGACTCGTATCCCGGCTGGTCCCATGATCGTCCCAGCCCCAGTCGTACAGCTGCACGAAGCGGACACCCGATTCCACCAGTCGCCGCGCCAGCAGGCAATTGTTGGCGAAAGTGGATTGTCCGGGTGTGGTGCCGTAAAGCGCGTGGATGTAGTCGGGTTCTTTTTCGATGTCCATCACTTCCGGGACGGAGATCTGCATCTTGAAGGCCATCTCATACTGCCGGATGCGGGTTAGTGTCTCCGGGTCACCTACCTCCTCGTACTGGCGCTTGTTTATTTCGTTAATGGCGGCGATGGAGTGGCCACGCAGATCTCGCGACATGCCATCCGGATCACTCAGGTAAAGAATGGGATCGCCGGCCGTCCGGCACTGAACGCCCTGGTGAATGGAGGGCAAAAAGCCACTGCCCCACAGTTTTTTCCCGGCGCTCGGGTTGCGCCCGCCGGAGGCTAGTACAATGAAGCCCGGCAGGTTGTCATTCTCCGACCCCAAACCGTAGGTCACCCAGGAGCCGAAGGAGGGCCGCCCGGGTCGCGGACTACCGGTCTGCATCAATAACTGCGCTGGCGCATGATTGAATTCCTCAGTGTGTACCGCCTTGAGGAAGGCGACCTCATCGGCTACCTCACTGAAGTGGGGGAGGAGGTCGGAAACGTAGGCCCCGCTCTGGCCGTGCTGGCGGAACTCGGCCTGCGGCCCCAGCATCATGGGGGTACCCTGGATGAAGGCAAAGCGTTTCCCGGCCAGCAGCGACGGCGGACAGGGCTGCCCGTCCAGCTTCTGCAGCTCCGGCTTGTAGTCAAACAGTTCCAGCTGCGAGGGGGCACCAGCCATGTGCAGGTAGATCACGCGCTTGGCGCGCGGCGCGTAATGGAGGGCGGTCTCCATCGCTTTCTCCGCTGCATTTGTTGATGCCGTAGCGGTATTGTTTCCGCAGCCCAGCAGGCTACCCAGTGCCATCCCACCCAGACCCATGGCCCCCTGGCGCAGGAAGTTGCGGCGACTATTGTAGTGCGCCTCCCGATGACGAAATTCATTTAGCAAAGGGTCCATATTAGCTGGTGGTCAGAAATTCATCAATGTTGAGGAGGGCGTTCGCTACTACCGCCAGTGCTTCGTGGGGATCTTGATCCGTCGCGTAGGCCTCCCGATAGAGGGCGGAAAGAATCCGCTGCTCTTCGGGCGCCGCCGGGCGTCGAAGCATGAGGTGGAAAAGTCCATCGATCTGCGCCGGCAGGTCGGGCAGCTCGGCCACCTTCTCCGCTAACTTATCGGCCACTTCCAGATAGGCCGGGTCGTTAAGCGTCATCAGGGCCTGTAACGGTGTATTGGTGATCGTCCGCCGGCTCAGGCACAGTTCCCGGTTCGACCCATCGAAGGTGGTCATGCCCGGATGAATGGAGGAACGCCGCAGGTAGGTGTACAGCGCCCGGCGGTAGCGATCTTCACCCGTACTGGTCACCCACTCGATATCACTGTAGGGTATGTTGTTCCACAGGCCGTCCGGTTGCGGAGGCATGACCCCCGGGCCGCCCCGTTTTCGGCTGAGAAGGCCGCTTACGGCCAGGGCCTGATCGCGAATCTCTTCGGCACGCAGTCGCTTGCGTGGTCCGCGGGCTAACAGTTCGTTGTTCGGATCCCGGTTGAGTAGTTGCGGACCGGCTTCGGAAGACTGCCGGTAGGTAGCCGAGAGGGCAATTTCGCGCAGCAGCGCCTTCGTGCTCCAGGCGAGCGGTCCGCTGAATTCGGTGGCCAGGTAGTCCAGCAACTCCTGGTGCGTAGGCTTTGCCCCCTGGCTACCCACGTCTTCCAGGGTGGCGACCAGACCGACCCCAAAGAGCTGCGCCCACGCCCGGTTGACGGCCACCCGGCTTGTCAGCGGTTGATCGGCGGAGGTGAGCCAGCGGGCGAAGTCTAACCGATTTTCGACCGTAGATTCTTTGTCTCCGTCCAGCAATTTCGGCACCCCGCCGCTGACCTCTTTGCCGTGCACCAGCCAGTTACCCCGCTCGAAGAGGTGATTTTTGCGGCGGCTGGCACCGGTGGTTTCGACCAGGACCGGCGTCGTGATGGAATCCTCGGCTGCCAGCAGATCGGTGATGTAGGCCTCGATCTTTTCCACCCCGGGCGCTTCCGCTCCCGGCAATTTCGGTTCGAAACCGACGGCATTGACGGCCAGTATTTTCCCTTCCTTGTCTCCGCGGGCTACGAAGTAGAGGGCGTGCTCCCCTTCGGGTAATTCGATCGGCAATCGGACGTGCGGGAAGCGCTGACGATCCCTTTCAAAGGGCTGTACGGCAACCACCGGCCCTTCCGGTCCGTCCAGCCGCACCTCCAGACTTCCCTCCCCCATGGGGCGTATATCCAGGTGCAGGGCCCCCACGTCGCTGACATCCAGGCGGGGTAGGGCAAAGGAATTGCCGGGGGAGAGGAAGAGAAAGTCTTCGTCGGCCCGGGCCGTAAATACGCCTCCGACGACATCCTCAAAGACCTCCGGCCGCAGGCGGGGCTCGCGGACTTTGATCAGCTTTCGCCAGTCTGCTACCTGTTTCCGCGTCTCGTCTTTCGCGTATTCGCCAAGCCACTCCTCAAGTGATTTGTACTTAGCCTCATCGGCAGCGTAGAGGGTTCGCAAAAGCGGCGCCTCGGTCACGTGATCGTGATCCACGGTGTTATTGAACAGCGCGTAGCTGGTGTAGAACTCCTCGTGGCTGATGGGGTCGTAGGGGTGGGAATGGCACTGGACGCAGGCCATCGTCGTACCCTGGAACACTTCCCAGGTGGTGTTCACCCGGTCGATGACGGCGGCCACGCGGTACTCTTCATTCTCGGTGCCCCCCTCGCCATTACTCTGCGTATTGCGGTGAAAGCCGGTAGCCACTAATTGATCCTCCGTAGCTTCCGGCAGGAGGTCGCCGGCCAACTGATGGGTCACGAAATCGTCGTAGGGCAGGTCGTCATTGAAGGCCTGCACTACCCAATCGCGGTAGCGCCAGATACTCCGTGGCCGGTCGCGCTCGTAGCCCCGCGAATCGGCGTAGCGGGCCAGTTCCATCCACTTGGCGGCCTGGTGTTCCCCGTAGCTGGGGCGGGCCAGCAGGCTGTCGACCAAGGCTTCGTAGGTAAGTCCGTCGCTTAGAAAAGCCCCGGCGAGGCCGTCGGGAGCGGGCAGGCCGGTCAGATCAAAACTGACGCGGCGCAGCAGGTCTCTTTTTTCTGCGGCGGGCGCAGGAGATATGTCTTTATCAAGCAGGGATGCCAGCACGAATGCATCGATCGCACTGGCCGGTTGCTCTCCCTCCACCTTCGGTATGTCCGGTTTGACCGGGGGCTGATAGGCCCAGTGCTCTTCCCATTCAGCACCTTCGTCGATCCAGGTTTCCAGTAATCGAATCTCCTCCTCGGAAAGCGGCGCCGCATCGTAGGGCATGCGAAGCTCGGCCTCCTCGTGCCTTACCCGCGCGATGATTTCGCTGCTTCCCGGCCTACCGGGTACGATGGCGAACTTACCGGATTCGGTTTCTTGCAGCGCATTCTCCCGGAAGACCAATCCGAAACCGCCGGCCTGCTTCACGCCGCCGTGACAGCCCACGCACTTTTCGTTGAAGATGGGACGGATATCTTCGTTGAAACTGACCGTCCGTTCCGGCTGACAGGCGCACAGGACCACCAGTACTACGAAGAGCAAACAGGGTTGGCGCATGGGGGGAAGGGATTAGGTAGTCCGTTAATTTACAACTAATTACGAATACTAAACGCGCCGCAGCCGCACCGGTTGGGTCATGCCGGAAAGCCATTGGGGGACGAATAAATTACCGTCGCCATCCTGGCAGACGTCGTGGGGGTTTAGAAAGGTCTGCCCGTCCCAGGCTACTTCGCGAAAGCTTTCCTGGTCGGTCGGTTCCGATCCGCCCGGCAGGGAAACCACGCGGAAGTCTTTATCCAGGACGGCCACCATCCCGTCGTAGTTCCAGTTGCTCTTCGTCCAGATGACGGCGAACAGGGTATGATCTCCCGCCATGACGGGGCGGCAGACCTTCAGGCCCGGGAGTTCGTGGGTGGCGAGGTGTTTTCCGTCCATCGTCCAGCGCTGAAACTGCTGATTGCTCCGACTGGTGATGAGGAGCTCGTCCTGCCCGCGCCGGCCGTCGACCAGGATGCCGTGGCAGCACTGAAAGTGATCGGGGCCACCGAATACATTTTTCACCTGCCCCCGCCCGTCGAAGTGAAAGATTTTGTTGGTACCGTAGCCATCCGCCACGTAGACGTCACCGTTATCGGCCACCGTAGTTTCGGTAGGCTTGAAGTTGCTGCCCTCGGGAATCTCGTCGGCGGGGACGGTCAGCTCCCGGATGATGCGTCCATCCGGATCGAGGTTAAGCACCCGGCCGGCGGCGGAGTCCGTCAGCCAGAAAGTCTGATCGGAACCCTCGCCCGCCAGGGTAAGCCCATGGGGCTCGGGCAGGTCGTGGTGGAAAGTGTCCATCACCCGGCCGTCCTTATTGAAGAGGAGCACGTCCGCCCGGTCGCTCACCACCGAGCAGGCCAGCCGCCCCCGCGCATCCAGCACCATCTCGTGGAAATGGACGACCGGGGTTTTCCGAGCGTCGAGTTTGCCCCACTGGTGGTCGGTCGTATACTGGAAATCACCGTGGCCGACGGTCTCTGCTGCTGCTTTTTTAGGCTGACCGGAAAGGATGGCTGGTGCCCCGGCGGCGGCGCACAGGCTGCCTGTGGTCTGGATGAATCGGCGGCGCGACTGCTTGGTAGACATAGTATTAGTTTATTTCGTTTCCACACCACCCTCTACGGTGATCTGGGGGTGATTACTGGCGAAGGCGGCGGCGGCCTCCGGAGAGACATTCGTCTGCCAGAGGTAAAGTCGTTTTAGGCTGGGGTAGCGAGTGAGGTGGTCGAAGATAGCGGCGTCCACCTCCGTGTCGTAGAGGTTAAGGCTTTCGAGGTGTTCAAGCGTAATTAGCCGTTCTAGCGTGGTGGCGGTGAGTTGGGTACCGTTCAGGCGCAGCCGGTTCAGATTTTTGAATTGAGCGAGCGGCTCTAAATCCGCATCGGTTAGTGCTTGCTGGTCGAGGTTCAAAAAGACGACTTGGTCAGCTGCCACCTCAGCCAATCGACGCAGTGCTTCCGGGCTGACCCGACCGCCCGGCATCGGCTGCGCTTCGAGTGCCCCCCCATTGGGTTGGAGGGCGGACAGTTGCCAGTCCAGCGTTTCTAACCCTTCGATATCTTTCTCCGTCAGGGTGGGGATCTCGGCGGTCTCGACGAACAAGCGGGGGTGTAGGTCCAGCGCATAATCCCGCAGCAGCAGCACTTTCAATTCCTCCGGTGTAGCGTTTACGTCCAGCACGAATGACGTATCGGCACCCTGAGCGATCCAGTACCGCAGCAATTCTATCTGGCTATAATTCCAGGGGTCACCGCCGGGGGGCATGGCCTTTACGTCTTCCCGGGGCAGGGTCACCCGCTGGAGCCAGTTGCTTCGAAGAGGGTCACCGGCTTCCAGAACTGGCCCGCCCTCTCCACCCACGAAGGCAAAGTGCGGCTCGTCCAGTCGGAGTTTTCCCTTTTGCTGTTGGTCGTTGTGACATCGCACGCAGCTTTCGTTAATGGCCGGTTGTAGGAAGGTCGCGTAGAGATTGATGGAATCCAGGTCGGCCTCCGTCCAGTCGATCTTCGCATCGGAGTCGGGAACGTGGCCCGAAATGCGCTGTACGATCGGCGGCGCGTGCTGAAAGAGGTAGTCCTCCCCGTGGGTGAGGCTGCCTCCGAGGTGCCCCGCGAGTCCGAGCACGCCCGCCACCAGCAGGCCGTAGCCTTTGGCCAAACTACCGCTCCGGCGCGTCACGAATATGCCGCCGATCGACAGGACGGCCACGCTTACCCCCAGCCAGCGGTGCCAGAATAGGGTATCGCCGCCGCCGCTCTCGGTAGCCAGTAGCCAGCCGCATACCGCCGCCACTACAGCGGATAGTGCTCCGAAGATCCAGGCAATTCGCACGGCCGATCCGGACCGTTCTCCCGGCCACCACTCGAGCACGACCGCCAGGAGCAGGAATCCAATAGGGAGGTGTACTACCAGCGGGTGGAAGCGACCGACAAAGAGGGGAAAATCTGCCAGGACCGGTAGGTGCATGATCGGTAGTTGGGGCGTTAGCGCCAGGTCCTAAGT